>JBGOST010000089.1:0-7324 GCA_041476125.1 Usitatibacter sp.
ACCTTTCCCAACTTCTTGCTGGAGTACGCGATGCGCAACTCCCACGTGCCGGTGGGCACGTGGCGCGGCGTGTACACGAACCAGAACGGCGAGTAGATGGAGTGCGTCATGGATGAGGTGGCGAAGGACTCCGGCAAGGATCCCCTCGAGTTTCGCCGCGCGTTCATGGCGAAGCACCCGAAGCATCTCGCGGTCCTGAACGCCGCGGCGGAGAAAGCCGGATGGGGCACGCCGCTGCCCGCCGGCGTGCATCGCGGCATCGCCCAGTTCATGGGCTACGGCAGCTATTCGGCGGCGGTCGCCGAGGTCTCGGTGAGTGCGAAGGGCGAAGTGAAGGTGCATCGCCTGGTGCTGGCCCTGAATTGCGGCCACGCCGTCAACCCCGGCCAGATCGCCGCGCAGGTCGAAGGCTCCGTGGTGTACGGCCTCACCGCCGCGCTCTATGGCGAGATCTCGATCGACAAGGGGCGCGTCGTCGAGACCAACTTCCACACCTATCCGATGCTGCGGCTGGCACAGATGCCCAAGGTCGAGACGGTGATCGTTCCGACGTACGACTTCTGGGGAGGCGTGGGAGAGTCCACGATCTGCGTGGTGTCGCCGGCGGTCATGAACGCGATCCACGCGGCGACCGGAAAGCCCGTGCGCAGCCTGCCGTTGAGGAACGTGAACCTGGTGTGATCGGGTGGTGCCGAGGCGGTTCCTACGACTCCGACGCCCGGGTCGAACATTCCCCCGGCCTCGATGGGGTGATCCGACCCGCTACGCGGCCTTCTCGTAGACAGGCCCGTACTCGCGCAGCGCGTCGCGGATGCGCTCCACGCCCCAGTCGATCTGCTCGTGATCGATGATGAGCGGCGGTGCGAAGCGCGCGACGGTGCCGTGCGTGTCCTTGCTGAGCACGCCGTGCTTGAGGAGCGTCTCGACGAACTGGCGCGCGGTCGCGAACTTGGGCGAGATCTCCATGCCGATCAGCAGCCCTTTGCCGCGCACGTCGGCGACGACCGGGCTCTGGATCGATTTCAGGCGCTGGAAAAGGTAGGCGCCCATCGTCGCCGCGCGCTCCGAGAGCTTCTCGTCGACGAGGAGATTCAGCGACGCGAGTCCCACGGCCGCCGCGAGGGCGTTGCCGCCGAACGTGCTGCCATGATCGCCGGGCTGGAACACGCCCAGCACTTCCTCGCGCGCGCAAAACGCCGACACCGGGATCAACCCGCCGCCCAGCGCCTTGCCGAGGATGATTCCGTCGGGCTTAACGCCCTCGTGGTGGCAGGCAAGGATGCGGCCGGTGCGGCCCAGGCCCGTCTGCACTTCGTCCGCGATGAACAGAACGTTGTGCGCGCGGCAAATGCGCGCCGCCTCGGTGAGGTAACCCTCCGGGGGAACGATGATCCCCGCCTCGCCCTGCACGGGCTCGACGAGAAACGCGGCCGTGTTGGGCGTGATGGCGGCCTCGAGGGCGGCCGTATCGCCGAACGGCACGGTCTTGAATCCGCCCGAGTAGGGACCGAACCCCTCGCGGTATTGCGGCTCCGAGGAGAATCCGACGATGGTCGTGGTTCGCCCGTGGAAGTTGCCCGCGCAGACGATGATCTCGGCCTCGTGGCGCGGCACCTTCTTCACGTTGTAGGCCCACTTGCGCACGCACTTGATCGCGGTCTCGACGCCCTCGGCGCCGGTGGTCATCGGCAGCGCGCGGTCCATGTCGGTGATCTCGCACAGCCGCTTGAGGAACGGCGGCAGCGTGTCGCTGAAGAATGCGCGCGAAGTCACCGCCAGGCGCTTCGCCTGCTCGGTGAGCACCGCGACGAGCTTCGGGTTGCCATAGCCGAAGCTCACGGCCGAATACGCCGAGAGCATGTCGAGGTAGCGGCGATTCTGGTCGTCCCACAGCCACACGCCTTCGCCCCGCGCGAGGACGATGGGGAGGGGATCGTAGTTGCGCGCGCCGTGGCGGCGCTCGAGAGCGATTTTGTCGCCCATGGTGGTTCCTTTGGACTCTGGGGATCGCATGGAGAATCGGACCCCGACGGCCGTTGGCCGTTTCCCGCGCCGCGTTCTCAACACAGCAGGCGAGAGAAGAGATTATACCAAGAGTATCAAGAGCTTGGAACCCCCCAAGCGCCCTTCTTCAAGAAACAGTCGCCTTTCCGAGGGCCGCCAGCAGGCCCGTGGTAGAGCGCGCCGCGAGGGCGTAGATCGAGACCTGGGGATTGGCCCCGAGGCTCGTGGGAAAGACCGAGCCGTCGTGGACGGAAAGATTCGCGAGCTGGTGATGGCGAGCCGCTTCGTCCACCACGGAAGCGCGCGGGTTGGGGCCCATCGCGCATCCGCCCATCACGTGCGCGGTGACGATGCGCGCTTCGAGTGCCTTCATGGGCAAGTCCTGGATCGCGGTGCGCGCCTCGCGCCACGAGCTGGTCGCAATCCTGGATTCGTGCATCGGCATCACTGTCGTGGCGCCCGCCGCGAACTGGATCTCGGCCATGGCGAGATAGGCGCGCCGCACGCCTTCCCAGAGGTAGGGCGACAACGGGTAGTCGAGCACCGGCGTGCCGTCGGTACGAAGGATGACGCGCCCGCCCTGCGATTGCGGATGAAAGCCGTCGCGAAGCAGGGCGATGACCACCTGGGTGCTTGCGAATTTTTCCATCCAACGCGCATGATCTTCGCCGAAGCCGGGCAGCGTGATGCCCACGAGCACCGGATGCGTGGGCGCGGACTCGAGCTTGAAGCCCGCGGGACCGTCGAGGGGAATCGAATCGAGGAAGTGGTCCGAGTACACGGTCTGCGGCGCGCCGCTGTATCCGTCCACGCGTTGCGGCATCACCCCCGCGGACACCGCCGTCGGATGCAGGAAGGTGCGCTTCCCCAGCGTGAGGTGCGGATCGGGTGCGGCGCTGCGCAGGAGGATTCCGGGACTGCCGATGGCGCCCGCGGCGAGGATGAAATGCCGGGCGCGAACGCGAACGCGATGCGGGGAGGGCGAAGCGCCGTTGCCGGCGACGCCGTAGGCCGTGCATGCGACGACGCGATCGTCTTCGATCGCGAGCCGCGCCACCTGCGCGCGATGCACCAGCGTCGCTCCGCGGTCGAGCGCGGCGGGGATCGTCGTGACGAGCATCGATTGCTTGGCGTTGGTCGGGCAGCCCATGCCGCAGTAGCCGAGGTTCCAGCAGCCCTTCACGTTGCGCAGGATCGAGGCGGTCGGAATGCCGAGCTTCTCGCAGCCGCGCCGCAGGAGGTCGTTGTTCTCGTTGGGCGCTACCGGCCAGGGTGCGATCGCCAGGCGCTCCTCGACGCGCTTGAACCACGGATCGAGCTCCGCTTCCCCGGTCGTCTTGAACCCCAGGTGGCTCTTCCAGTATGCGAGCGTGCGCGCTGGAGTGCGGAAGCTCGAGGTCCAGTTGACGGTGGTCGATCCGCCGACGCAACGCCCCTGCAGGATCGTGACCGCCCTGTCGAGTGTCTGCCGCCCGGCGCTTTCCTGGTAGAGCTGCGGATAGGCTTCGCGTTCGCGCATCCTGAAATCGGTGGAGCTCTTGAGCGGGCCCTCCTCGAGGATCACCACCTTGAGCCCCGCAAGCGCGAGGATCTCGGCGCTCACGCCCCCTCCCGCGCCGCTGCCGATCACGACGACGTCGGCCTCGAGCTCGAGGTCGCGTTCGAGCGCGGCGGCGTCGATGACTTTCCAGCCCGTGGCGAGCCCCTCGCGGATCGGGTCGCGGATCATCGGCCCTCCAGCGACGGCGGCCCGGGATAGCCGATCGTCTCCCACGAGGCGGAGTTGCCGTACCAGGAAGCCTGAATGAGTTGCGTCAACGCGTGATAGCTCACGCGCTGCAGGTCGAACCGGCTCGAGCGCCAGCGGGCGAGGAAGGTCTTCAGCTCTTCAGGGGTGGACTCCTCGACGGGCGCCCACAACCCTGCGAAGGCGACGCGCGTCGGCGCGAAGGCGAGGAAGCTGAAGAGCTGCGCGACTTCCTCCTGCACGCTCGGGGTGAGGCCGGAGACGGCGCGATCGAAGGCCTCGACCGTTTCCCGGACCGCGCGCGCGCGCGCCGCGGCTTCCTCGGGGAGCGCTCCCGCGAGGACCGCGGGGACCACCGCGGTCAACATCCGCGCGGCCTCATCGTCGAGCACGCGGTAGCCGTTTGCGGGCGCGGCGAGCGGGCCTTCGAGAAAGCGCGCCGCGGCGAGCACGAAGGCTCCCCCGAGGCCGACCTTGATGAACTGGCGGCGGGTGAGCAATTTCAGCGCGCGAGGAATTTCACGAGCGCTGCGAAGCGCGCGCCGTAGGGGGGGCGCAGGAACCTGAGCCCGTTCAAGCGCGGCTGGAAGAACACCGCCTTCTTCTTGGAGAACGTCTCGAATCCCGCGCGGCCGTGGTACTCGCCCATGCCGCTCGGACCGACGCCGCCGAAGGGAAGCTCTTCCTGCGCAATGTGGAGGATCGTCTCGTTCACCGTGACACCGCCGGAAACCGTCTCGTCGAGCACGCGCTGGATCGCTTTGCGGTCATGGTCGAAGACGTAGAGCGCGAGAGGCCGTGGGCGCGCGTTCACGAACGCGATTGCCGCTTCGAGCGTGCGGTACGGGATTAGCGGCAGGATGGGACCGAAGATCTCCTCCTTCATGATGCGCATCGAGTCGGTCGCGCCGATCACCAGGTGCGGAGCCATCTTCGGGCTGAGCGCGAAATCTTCGCCGGCGGGATTGATCTCTTCCACGCGCGCGCCCTGCGAGCGCGCCTCGGCGAGGCATCCCGCGAGGCGCTCGCGATGGCGCTCGTTGATGATCGCCGTGTAGTCGGGGTTGTCGCGCAATCGCGGATAGAGCTTTGCCACCGCGGCGCGCGCGGCCGCGGCGAATGCGTCGATCCTTTCTTCGGGCACCAGCGCGTAGTCGGGCGCGATGCACGTCTGCCCGGCGTTGAGGCACTTTCCGAACACGATGCGCTCGGCGGCCTCGTCGATCGCGATCCCGCGCCCGACGATGGCGGGTGACTTGCCCCCCAGCTCGAGCGTGACCGGGGTGAGGTTCGTGGCGGCCGCGCGCATGACCTGCCGCCCGACCTCGGTGGAGCCGGTGAAGAGCAGGTGGTCGAAGGGGAGGGCGACGAATTCACGCGCCACATCGGGACCGCCATTCACTATGCGCAGCACCCCGGGAGAGAAACTCGCCGCGACCAGCTTCTCGAGCAGCTCTCCGGTAGCGGGCGCGGCCTCCGACATCTTCACCAGCACGCGATTGCCCGCGGCGAGCGCGCCCACGACGGGACCCAACGCGAGATACAGCGGATAGTTCCACGGCACGACCACGCCGACCACGCCGAGCGCCTGGAACATCACGCGCGATCGCCCGGGAAGGAACCAGAGGCTCGTCGGGCGGCGCTTCGCCTTCATCCAGCCCCGGAGATGGCGTCGCGCGTGCCGGATGGCCTCGAGCGACGGAAAGATTTCGAGAAGCTGCGTTTCCTGCGGCGCGCGGCCTTTGAAATCCCGGTCGAGCGCCGCGCAGAATGCGCCGCTGTTCTCGCGCAGCATCGATTCGAGCGCCGTGAGGGCTTCGACGCGGGCACGATAGTCGAGTCGCGCGCCGGAGTCGCGCGCCTCGCGCTGGCGTTGAAAGGCTGCCGCGGGGGCACCCGGAACGGCGACCGAATGGTCGACAGGATCGCGTAGATTCAACTTTAAGTACGTTCCATAAATAATTGATTAATATATGGCTAAGTAGCCATCATTGCCCGGAATCAAACGAGCGTTTGAATCGATCGTTAGAATACCACCCAGAGTGAATTCACCGAAGCCCGAGGCCGCTGCGATCGGCTCCCCAGCGGCGCTGCAGCGTCACTTGCAGCGCTTGAAATTTTTGCGGGGTGCGGGCGCCAAGCTTTCGCCCCGGCTCGCGGAGATGAAGGAATGGCAAGCGCGGCGCCTCGAGCAATCGTATGCCGATGTCGCCGCGAATCCCCGCTATCGCATGGCCACGTCGTTCTTCCTCGACGACCTCTACGGAGCGAAGGACTTCAGCGGTCGCGACCATGCGATGCTGCGCATCTACCCCGTGATGGTGCGCATCCTGCCCGCATCCGCCGTCGAGACCGCGGCCCTCGCGATCGAGCTCGAGGCCGTATCGGAGGACCTCGACCAGCGGCTCGCTGCCGCATTGAGCGCCGGGCCCATCACCGATGCGACGTATGCCGATGCGTACCGGCGCAGCGCCACCTCCCCGGAGCGCGAATACCAGATCGAGCTCATCGACGCGGTCGGGCACCGGCTCGACGCCCTGGTGAAGAAGCCCCTCGTGGGGCGCACGCTCAAGTTCATGCGAGGGCCGGCGAAGGTCGCGGGATTGTCGGATCTGCAGGACTTTCTCGAGCGGGGCTTCGAGGCATTTCGCCGCATGAAGGGCGCCGACGAGTTCCTTGAGTTGCTGCGCAAGCGCGAGCTCGAAATCTCTAGGCGCCTTTTTTCCGGGCAGGCGGAGCCTTTTTCGGTTTAGTCGCGCGCTTCGCCGTCGCCGGCTTCGTAGCGGCGAAAAGCGTGTCGAGCTCGTGGACCACGGCCGTCTCGATCGAGCCCTTCATCGCCCTCAGCAGGAAGCCGAGGGAAACCGAAAGATGCAGGTCCTTGTCGCTCACCGCGAGCGAGCCGGTGACGCCCGGGCGCTCGAAGGTGAGCACGTCGTCATTCCACTCGCCGGTGAGGCCGAATTTGCGTCCGAGGTGCTCGGCCATGCGGTCGGCGGCGGCGCGCGCCGCTTTCAATCCCAGGTTGTGAACGCGATGCAGCTCGATGTCGGCCATATCAGTGGGCCTTGCCCATGAGCTTGTCGGGAAGCCAGGTGGCGATCTCGGGGAACACGCACAGGATCACGATCTGCAACATCATGCACAGCACGTAGGGGATCGTGCCCCACATGATGCGGGTGACCGGCACGTCGGGCGCGATCGATTTCACGATGTAGATGTTGAGCCCCACCGGCGGGTGGATCAGCCCGATTTCCATGTTGATCGTCATGATCACGCCGAACCAAACCGGATCGAAGCCGGCCGTCGTAATGATCGGATAAAGGATCGGCGCCGTCATCAGGATGATCGCCGCCGGCGGGATGAAGAAGCCACTCACCAGCAGAAAGAGGTTGATGATGGCCATCAACATCCATTTGTTGACATGCGCGTCGGCGATCGCCTGCGCCAACGTCTGGGTGAGATAGAGCTAGGTAAGCATGTAGCCGAACAGCACTGCGGCGGCGATGATCATCAGGATCATTACCGACTCGCGGGTGGTGTCGCGCAGGATCAGCCACCATTTAGCCGGCG
>JBGOST010000090.1:0-7319 GCA_041476125.1 Usitatibacter sp.
AGGAAGTCCGCGCTCGCGGGGGCGACGACGATCGCATCGGCGCCGCGCGAGAGCTCGATGTGGGCCATGTGGTTGGCGAAACTCGCGTCCCACAGGTCCGTGATGACGGGCTTGCCGGTGAGGGCCTGGAAAGTCGCGGGCGTCACGAAGCGCGTCGCGGCCTCGGTCATCGCGACCTGGACTTCGACGTTATTCCTCATCAGCAGCCGCGCGAGCTCGGCCACTTTGTAGGCAGCGATGCCTCCCGTGACCCCGAGCAACAAGCGGCGAACAACAACCTTGTCCATAAAGACATTTTACCCACGTCCGAGGCTTGCATGTCCATGGCCGACTGGCCGCTTGCCGAGCGGCCGCGCGAGCGACTGTTGGCGCAGGGAGCTGCGGCGCTTTCGGACGCCGAGCTCATCGCGCTCTTCCTCGGAAGCGGCGTCCGCGGCAAGAGCGCGCTGGACCTGGCGCGGGAGCTCCTCGCCCGCTTCGGCCGCGTTTCTCGCCTGCTTTCCGCCGCGCCGCGCGAGCTCGACGCAGTGCCCGGCGTGGGAGCGGCCAGGTACGCGCGGATCGCGGCGGTGATGGAGCTGGCACGGCGAGCGCTCGCCGAGGAGATGAAGGCGCGCGACAGCCTCACCTCGCCCGCGGCGGTGCGCGGATACTTGCGCCTGCACATGCAGGAGCTCGGGCACGAGTGCTTCTACGGCGTGTTCCTCGACGCGCAGAACCGCGTCATCGCCGCCGAGGAGCTTTTCCGCGGCACGCTCACCCAGACGAGCGTCTATCCGCGTGAAGTGGTGAAGCACGCGCTGGCGCACAACGCCGCGGCGGTGATCCTCGCGCACAACCATCCTTCGGGCGTGGCCGAGCCGAGCGTGCAGGATCAGGCCCTCACGCGCACGCTTTGCGAGGCGCTGGCGCTCGTCGACATCAAGGTGCTCGACCATTTCATCGTGGCGCCGGGCGCGTGCCTGTCCTTCGCGGAGCGCGGGCTCCTCTAGCCGTATGCGATGATGGCGCCGCAACAAAACAGCTTCGGGGCGTCCATTGCAGAGGGGCCGGTTCTTTCAACCTGGACTGACCGGCGTGCGGGCGCTCGCTGCGGGCTGGGTGATGCTGTTTCACCTCAACGCGATCGTCAATTCCGGGACGATGCATCTCGACCTCGGGTTCGCGAAGATCGAGGTGACGCCGCTTTTCACTCTCGGGTGGGCTGGCGTCGACCTCTTCTTCGTTCTGTCGGGCTTCCTGCTGACTACACACCTCCTCGAGGCGGCGCGCGCGAAGCCCTGGCCCGAAGTGCTGCCCGAATACCTGTGGGCGCGATGCCGGCGCGTGTTTCCTGCGTACTGGATGCAGCTCGCGATCCTCTTCGTCGTTGCCGTCGCCGTCACGCGCGCGCTTCCGGCCTGGTTCGCCTACCTCCCCGGGCACGTGGTCATGGTTCACAACCTCACGCGCGACATGAGCTGGGCGGTGAACGGCGTGTACTGGACGTTGCCGATCGAGTTCGCGTTCTACCTCGCGCTTCCGACCCTGGCGTGGATCCTCGTCGGCGCCGAGCGAAAGCCCGGGCGGCGGCGCTGGATCACGCTTGCGCTGATGGTCGCGGCCCTGATCGTGGTTACCTGGGCCTACCGCTACATCGTCTTTCGCCTGTACGAGTCGAGCGGCGTGCCGATGCTGGTGTGGGCGATCTCGCAGCTTCCCGGCACGATCGATCAATTCACGATGGGAGTCGCGGCCGGGGCGATCCTGCGCTGGTGGCAGCCCGGCATCTCCGCGCAGGCGCGCGAACGCCTCTCGACGCTGCTGACCCTTGCCAGTCTCGCGGGCGTCGTGGCCATGGTGTACTTCCTCCACTTCCGGTCGTCGGTCTACTGGTCGGGGCATTGGACGCTGTTTGCATGGCACACGATCACCGCGGCGCTCTTCGCGATGCTCGTCTTCGGCATCGCCCTTTCGGGCCCGCTCGCGCGCTTCCTCTTCGAAAATCGCGTCGTTCTCTTTCTCGGCACGATCAGCTACAGCCTCTACCTCTGGCACCTGCCGATCGCATTGTGGGTGAGCCAGGCCGTCGACATGTCGCGGGTGAACATCGGCTCCTTCGCGCTCCTCGCGGTTCCGGCGATCGTGGCCGCCAGCGCCGCCTCCTACTATCTCGTGGAAAGGCGCTTCATGGCGCGAAGGACGGTCCAAACAATTGAAGCGAAAGGGAAAAGCGGTTAGGTCGGAGGCGACGGCGCGATGGGCTTCGAATCACGCGCGGGTTGCGGGGGCGAGCGCGAAGATGCTAAAATCTAACGCTTTGATTCTTAGACCGGATTAGAGGTTTCCATGTCCCGCGTTTGCCAAGTCACGGGGAAGGCCCCCCGAGTAGGACACCATGTGTCCCACGCGAACAACAAGACCAAGCGTCGCTACCTCCCCAACCTGCAGTACCGCAAGTTCTGGGTCGAGAGCGAGAACCGCTGGGTGAAGATGCGTCTCACGAACGCCGGGTTGCGCCTGATCGACAAGAAGGGCATCGATGTCATTCTTGCCGAGATGCGCGGGCGCGGCGTGAAAGTCTAAAGAGAGAATCCGACCATGCGCGAAAAGATCAAGCTCGAATCCTCCGCCGGCACCGGCCACTTCTACACGACCACGAAGAACAAGCGCACCATGCCCGACAAGCTGGAGATCTCGAAGTACGATCCCCGGGCGCGCAAGCACGTCGTGTACAAGGAAACAAAGATGAAGTAGCAAAAAAAACCCCGCCGAAGCGGGGTTTTTTGTTGGTGCGTCGCGCCTAGCGAGGCATCTGCTTCGCGATGACCTGGTCCTTGATCTCGTCGTAGACCTTCTCGGTCAGGATCTTCCTCTTGACGAGGTCGTCCTTGCCCTTGTACGGCCGGCCTTTGATGATCGCCTTGGCGCGCACGTCGCCGATGCCGGGCAGGGTGGCGAGCTCCTTCTCGCTTGCCGAGTTGATGTCCATCGGCTCGGCCTTCTTGGCCGGTGCCGCCGGTGCTGCTGCCTTCGGTGCGGCCTGGGCCAGCTTCTCGCCGGCGACAGGAGCGGTTGAGCCGGCGAACGCGATGCCGCTGGCGGCGGCGAGCGCGATCAGGAAAGCGAAGATTCTCTTCATGAAGCATCCTCCTCTGGGGTTATGGGCCTCGGTCGTGGTCCTGGCCCGAGAGCACTAAACGGCCGCGACAGTTTACCCGTTGACCCCGAAATGAAATGCCCCGCCGGGGCGGGGCATTTTTCTGACTGGATCCCGGACGGTCGCCCTCGCGGGCCTCCGGGATGACGGTCAGGCGTAGTAGCGCAGGCGCCGCGAGAAGGCGACGAGCTGGGGAACGTTGCTTTTCTCGGCGCGCTCGCACCAGTCCTTCAACTGGCTCACGAGCTGCTCGGTGGACAGCGTGGAGCGCTCCCACAAGCGCGTGAGATCCTGGCGCATCGACGCGGTGGTCTTGAGCATCGGGCTCGAGGCGAGCACGACATCGACCTTCTCACGGTGCGCCTCGGGCAGCTCGCGCGCATCCTGGTGCAGCCACTTGCGCAGCGCCTTCAACGCCGAGCTGTCGTGGCCCTTGGCGCGAAGCGTGGCGATCTCGAGCGCGCAGGCGCTCTTCATCGTCTTCGCATAATTGGCGAGCACGTCATAGCGGTGCGCGATGACTGCCTGCAGCGTCTGCGCGTCGACCTCGAACTTCGACGGGTCGAGCTTCACCTTGGGCGCGGTCTTGCGAACGGTGGCCAGGCCGAGGGCCTCGAGGATGCGGATGTACATCCAGCCGAGGTCGAACTCGTACCAGCGGATCGAGAACTTGGCGGAGGTCGGGTAGGCGTGGTGGTTGTTGTGCAGCTCCTCGCCGCCGATCCACGCGGCGACCGGTGTCATGTTGGTGCTCGCGTCCTCGGTGACGAAGTTGCGATAGCCCCACCAGTGGCCCAGGCCGTTGATGACGCCGGCGGCCCAGAACGGGATCCACGCGAGCTGGATGCCGTACATCAGCAGGCCGGGGATGAGGCCGAAGAGCCAGATGTTGAGCGCGGCGAGCAGCATGATGCCCCACTTGTTCATCGGGGTGTAGACGTTGCGCTCCACCCAGTCGTCGGGCGTGCCGTGGCCGTAGCGCTGCATGGTCTCGGGCTTGTGCGACTCCTTCACGTAGAGCACGACGCCGGTGAAGAGCACCTTGTTGATGCCGAGGATCTGCGGGCTGTGCGGGTCTTCCTCGGTCTCGCACTTGGCGTGGTGCTTGCGATGGATCGCCGCCCACTCCTTGGTGATCATTCCCGTGGTCATCCAGAGCCAGAAGCGGAAGAAATGGCTCACGATCGGATGCAGCTCGAGCGCGCGATGCGCCTGGCAACGATGCAGGTAGATCGTCACCCCCGCGATGGTGATCTGTACCAGCACGAGGAGTGCGAGCAGATCGCCCCACCAGGGAAGATTCAGGAGACCGCTGAACATGGATGTGTGCCTTTTGTGGGAGCCCGTGGATAACGGTGCTTAGGCTCTATATGGGGGTGATGCGCACGGATTGTAGCCTATGGTGGGCGGGGCCGGTCGGTTCGGTGGCAAACAGAGTGCTAACTCCTTGATGCGGCAGTCGAATTTGGCGTTTCAGGCGTAGCAATCATAATCATCTCGCGGCGCGCATAGGGGATCGTGATCCCGGCGTCGCGGAAGCTCCTGAGGACGTCCTTCAGGAGGTCGCTGCGCAGCTCGCCTTCGCCCAGCACGGGATCGTTGATCCAGACCGTCAATTCGAGCTCGATGCCGCGCTCGCCCAGCTGTTTGACGCGCGCGGCGAGCGGGGGCTCGGCGATCACGCGGGGCTGGCGGCGCGCCGCTTCGGCGAGGATCCGGCAGGCCTTTTCGACGTCGCTGTCGTAGGAAATCGTGACCGGAATCACCACCGACACCTTGGGATCGCTGTAGGTGTGGTGGCTGACACTCTCGGTGATCATCTTCTCGTTGGGGATGATCGATTCCACGCCGTCCGAACCCTTGATGACGGTGTAGCGCGTCTCGATCGCGGTCACTTCGCCGCGGCGGCTGTCCACGCTCACCACGTCCCCGATGCGAAGGCTGCGGTCGAGCAGCACGATGAAGCCGCTCACGTAGTTGCTCGCGATCTTCTGCAGCCCGAATCCCAGCCCGACGCCGAGCGCGCCGCTGAAGATCGAAAGCGTGGTGACGTCGATGCCCGCCAGCGGGAGCGCCACGAAGATGGCGGCGAAGAGGGTGGCCACGCGCACCACCTTCGTGATCACGATGCGCGTGGTCATCTCCATCGAATCCGACGACAGCACGCGGCCCTCGGTGATGCGCGAGATCCACAGTGCCAGCGTGATGGTGAGGAACATCGCCCCCGCGGCCTTCACGAGGTCGAGGAGCGTCACCTCCTTGTTGTCCTTGCCGATCGCCAGGCCATGGGAATCGAGCGCGGCGAGCGCCTCGGGCAGCAGGCCCGTGATGTGCAGCAGCACGCCGATCCACGCCACCCAGTAGACGACGCGGATCACCGCGCGCTGGAACCCGCCCTCGTCGATGATGTGCCCGAGGATGTAGATCGCGATGCGGATGGCGAGGTAGGCGATGAGCAGCGACACGACGATGCGCAGGAAGTCCACACCCTGGTGGATCGAGAGGACCAGCATTGCGGCCCACGCGAGGATGAGCGCGATGAAGGGAAAGGCGACGCGCTCGAAGTCGCCCTTGCCGAACTTCCAGCGCGGGTTCACGGTGACGCCCCGGCAGCTCACGCGCGCCACGAACCAGCCGATGGCCAGCGCGCCGGCGGCCACCGCGATCTGCAGCAGCCACTCGGTGGGAGAGGCCGCGCCGACGGCGCGGATCACGCCTGCGAGGGGGGAGAGGTCGAGGTTCAGGGCCATGGCGTGGATTGGCTGCGATGCAGCTCGAAGTTGGCGACGAAGCGGTCGGTGATCGCCCGGTTGCCGGAAATGACCACCACGTTCTCGGCGTTGCGCGATTGCGCCGCCTGCGTGAAATTGTAGCTGCCGGTGATCACCGTGGCGGCGGGATCCGCGCCGTCGACGATCACGATCTTGTTGTGCGAGGCGGCGTGGTTGGGGTTGAGGTACACCCGCGCCCCGGCGCGATCGAGCGCGGCGAGGTAGCGAACGTTGCCCGCCTCATGCTGCGCGGCATCTCCGATCAGATCCACCGCGACGCCGCGCTTGCGCGCCGCGAGCAATGCGTTGGCCACGCTTCGATCGGTGAAGAGATACGCCTGGACGCGCACGCTCGAGCGCGCGAGGTCGATGCGCCGGCGGATGAGCCCCGCGATGTCGTCGCCGGGCGTGAACGCCGCCTCCACTTGCGCGAGCTCCCGCGCCGGCTTCGCCTCCGCCGCCGGGAACACCGAACAGCAGAGCGCCACGGCGAGCGCGCACCACACTCTCACTTGTTGCGCTCCATCACCGCCGCGAAGAAACCGTCGGTGTTGTGCACGTGCGGAAACAGCCGCAGGTAGTCGTCACCGCTGCCGGAGATCCTGATTCCCTGGCGCTTGAGGATGTCGGCCGCGCAAAGGAGCCGGAACTCGGGATTCGCGGCGAGAAACGCGGCGACGATGTCCTCGTTCTCCTCGGCGAGCAGGCTGCAGGTTCCGTAGACGAGGCGCCCGCCGGGCTTCACCAGCGCGGCCGCCGCGGCGAGGATGGCGCGCTGCTTCACGTTGAGCTCGGCGAGGTCGGTGGGGCCCTGGCGCGACTTCAGGTCCGGGTTGCGCCGCAGCGTCCCCAGCCCGGTGCACGGCGCATCGACGAGGACGCGGTCGATCTTTCCGCGCAGGCGCTTCACCTTCGGGTCGTTCTCGTTGGCGATGCGCTGCGGGAACACGTTCGACAATCCCGAGCGCTTCAGCCGCGGCGCGAGGTTGGCGAGGCGCTTGTCGGAAACGTCGAACGCATAGAGGCGCCCGGAGGAATTCATCGCCGCGCCCATCTGCAGCGTCTTGCCGCCGGCGCCGGCGCAGAAGTCCACCACCATTTCGCCGCGGCGCGGCTCCACCAGCAGGCCGAGGATCTGGCTGCCCTCGTCCTGCACCTCCACCGCGCCGTCGAGGAACATCGGGTGCTTGTTGAGCGCGGGTTTTTCGCGCAGCCGCACGCCGATCGGCGAGTGGGGCGTGGGGGCCGCGGGGATCTCGTCGAACGCGAGCCGGTCCAGGACCGCCTCGCGCGGCGCCTTCAGCGTGTTGACCCGCAAGTCGAGCGGGGCCGGCTGCTGCAGTCCCCGGGCAAGCGCGAGGATCTCCTCGTCGCCCAGGGTGCGGCGCAGCTTCTCGATCACCCAGTCG
>JBGOST010000091.1:0-7260 GCA_041476125.1 Usitatibacter sp.
AGGAAGTGCGCGCGCGCGGCGGCGAGCTCTACGTCTTCGCCGACCTCGACAGCCATTTCACCGAAAGCGAAGGCGTTCACGTCATTCGCACGCCCCGCCATTCAGGCTGGCTCTCGCCGGTGGTGCACGCCGTGCCGGTCCAGCTTCTCGCCTACCACACGGCGTTGAAGCGCGGCACCGACGTCGACAAGCCGCGCAATCTCGCGAAAGCGGTGACCGTCGAGTGATGTCGCGGCCCTTGGCCGAGGTTGTGCTGTCCTACACCCGAATCGGATCACGTCCAGCAGACCCTGGCGCTTGTTCGCGCAAGACTTGAAGCTCCAACGATTCATTCGAACAAGGAGCAACCATGGGCATCATCTGGGCAATCATCATCGGCTTCATCGTGGGAGTAGTGGCCAAGTTCCTGACGCCTGGCCGCGATGCGGGTGGATTCATCATGACTGCCATCCTCGGCATCGTCGGCGCGGTCGTCGCCACATTCCTGGGGCAAACGATGGGCGTCTATGCGGCCGGCGAGTCCGCCGGATTCATCGGCGCAGTGATCGGCGCGATCATCGTCCTCGCCATCTACCATATGGTGCGTCGCAACCCCGTCGCCTAGAACGAGCGCGGCAGTCCCAGCACGTGCTCGGCGATGTAGGCCAGGATCTGGTTGGTCGAGATCGGCGCCACCTGGTATAGCCGCGTTTCGCGAAACTTGCGCTCCACGTCGTACTCCGAGGCGAAGCCGAAGCCGCCATGGAACTGCAGGCAGACGTTGGCCGCTTCCCACGAGGCCTTGGCCGCCAGGTGCTTGGCCATGTTGGCTTCCGCCCCGCACGGCTTTCCCGCGTCGAAGAGGTCGCACGCCTTGAAGCGCATCAGGTTCGCGGCCTCGATTTCCATGTAAGCCTCGGCGATCGGGAACTGCACGCCCTGGTTCTTGCCGATGGGCCGGCCGAAGACGACGCGCTCGGATGCGTAGCGCGTCACCTTGTCGATGAACCAGTAGCCGTCGCCGATGCACTCGGCGGCGATGATCGCGCGCTCCGCATTGAGCCCGTCCAGGAGGTAGCGGAAGCCGCGCCCTTCCTCGCCGATGCGGTTCTGCGAGGGAATCTCGAGATTCTCGAAGAAGAGCTCGTTGGTCTCGTGGTTCACCATGTTGGCGATCGGCCGCACCGCGAGGCCCTTGCCGATGGCTTCGCGCAGGTCGACGAGAAAGAGCGACATGCCGTCGGATTTCTTGCGCACCTGCGCGAGCGGCGTGGTGCGCGCCAGCAGGATCATGAGGTCGGAGTGCTGCACGCGCGAGATCCATACCTTCTGGCCGTTCACGACGTAGCGATCGCCCTTGCGCGTGGCGGAGGTGGTGATGGCGGTCGTATCGGTGCCCGCGGTCGGCTCGGTGACCCCCATCGACTGGAGCCGCAGCTCGCCGCTGGCGATGCGCGGCAGGTAGTGGGCCTTCTGCTCGGTGGAGGCATGCCGGACCAGCGTGCTCATGTTGTACATCTGCCCGTGGCACGCGCCCGCGTTGCCGCCGCTGCGATTGATCTCCTCCATCACCACCGAGGCCTCGCGCACGCCCAGCCCCGCGCCGCCATATTCCTGCGGGATCAACGCGGCGAGCCAGCCCGCCTTGGTGAGGGCCGCGACGAATTCTTCGGGATACGCGCGCCGCTGGTCGAGGTCGCGAAAGTACGCGGGCGGGAATTGCGCGCATAGCGCGCGCACCCCCGCCCTGATTTCCTCGTGCCGCCCGGCTTCCACCACTCTCATGGCTTCTCTCCTCCAGCGGGAACGATCCTGCGCGTTTCTCCGACCTGCATCACATCGAATTCGTCCGGCGCGAGCCCGGCCGCGGAACGCTGCGCCTCCAGCACCCGCGGCGGCTCGTCGAGCGCCTCGTCGGTGAGCTTTTCGAACGTGCCCCAATGCATCCCGATGGCGCGGCGCGCTCTCAGGTCGGAGCGCAGCTGCACCGCTTCGGCGGGATCGACGTGCATCGTCTTCATGAACCATCGCGGCGCATAGGAGCCGATCGGAATCAGCGCGAGATCGAACGGGCCCAGCCGCTCGCCGATATCGCGCGCATCGCGCGAATAGCCGAGGTCTCCCGTATGCAGCACCTTGAGCCCGCCGCCCTCGACGACCCACCCGCCCCAGAGCGTGCGGTTGGCGTCCCATAGGGTGCGCTTGCTCCAATGCTGCACCGGGACCAGCGTGAACCGCAGCGCCCCGAGCGAATGGGATTGCCACCAATCGTATTCCTCGACGCGAGACACACCGGCGTCGTTGAACCAGGCCTTGAGCCCGAGCGGCACGAGGAAAAGGGGGCTGCCGGAATCCGTCGCGGCGAGCTCGCGCACGGTGGTGATGTCGAGATGGTCGTAGTGATTGTGCGAGATGAGCACGACATCGATGCGCGGCAGCTCCGAGATCTCGAGCGGCAGCGGGACGATGCGCCGCGGCCCCGCGAACTGGACCGGCGAGGCGCGTTCGGAAAAATGCGGGTCGATGAGGATATTCGTTCCCGCGAGCTGCACCAGGAACGCGGAGTGGCCGATCCAGGTGATCGTCGGGGAGCCGTTGTTGGCCTTCAGCGCCGCGGCGTCGGTCTTCATGTGCGGAATCTTCCAGCCCCCGGGCGGCGGCTGCGGCACGCCGTGGCGCATCTGCTCCCACTTCCACAACCAGAAGCTTTCCGGCGGATCGTGCGGATAGTTGTTGTGGAAGACCTCCGCCGTGCGATGCGACGTGGGCGACTGGGCCTCGGAGAACCAGCCGGCGAAGACTCCGCATGAGGCGCAGATCATAATGGCGCAAAGTCTACCGCGAGCCATGCCGTGATCGATTTCGGGAGTCGGCGAGCGTCGCAGGATAGCAAACGGGAGGATCGCGATGGCGCAGGGACCCCTTTCCGGCATCAAGGTGGTCGAGATGGGCACCCTCATCGCCGGGCCGTACTGCGCGCGCCTGCTCGCGGAGTTTGGCGCCGAGGTGGTCAAGATCGAAACACCGGGGGAAGGCGACCCGTTGCGCAAATGGCGCAAGCTTCACGAGGGCAATTCGCTCTGGTGGTACGCGCAAGCGCGCAACAAGAAAAGCGTCGCGGTGAACCTGCGCGATCCCGAGGGCCAGGCGATCGTTCGCGGACTGGCAAAGGGCGCGGACATCGTGGTCGAGAATTTCCGCCCCGGCACGATGGAGAAATGGGGCCTCGGCTATGAAGCGCTCAGCGCGGCCAATCCTGGTCTCGTCATGGTGCGCATCTCGGGGTTCGGGCAGAGCGGCCCCTACAAGGACCGCCCGGGTTTCGGCGCCATCGGCGAATCGATGGGCGGCATGCGCTACATCACCGGCTACCCCGACCGCGCTCCGGTGCGCGTCGGGATTTCGATCGGGGACTCTCTCGCGGCCATGTTCGGCGTCATCGGCGCGCTGAGCGCGTTGCACCACCGCGGCGCGAGCGGCAAAGGCCAGGTCGTCGACGTCGCGCTCTACGAGGCGGTGTTCGCCATGATGGAATCGATGCTGCCCGAGTTCGGCATGGGCGGATATGTGCGGGAGCGTTCGGGCGCCGCGCTTCCGGGCATCGTGCCCTCCAACACCTACCCGTGCCGGGACGGCAAGTATGTCGTCATCGGCGCCAACGCCGACTCGATCTTCAAGCGCATGATGCGGGCGATCGGCCGCGCCGATCTCGCCGAGGATCCCGCGCTCGCTTCCAACGACGGTCGCGTGAAGCGCACCGCGGAGCTCGACCAGGTCATCGGCGAATGGACCTCGCGCAACGACCTGGATACCGTGCTCGAAGTCCTCGACAAGGCGGAAGTGCCCTCGGGGCGCATCTACTCGATCGCCGACATCGCCGCCGACCTTCACTACCAGGCGCGCGGAATGATCGAGCGCCATGCGCTGGGAGACCGGGAAGTCCTGTTGCCGGGAATCGTGCCGAAGCTCTCCGATACTCCGGGAACGACGCGCTGGATCGGCCCGAAGTTGGGCGAGCACACCGACGAAGTGCTCGCGGCGCTCGGCTACACCGAAGGCGAAATCGCCGCCATGAGGGTGCGCGGCGTGGTCGGCTGAAGGAGATATGCCGGGAGACAGGGTAAAATCGGCGTGGTTTCCGCCCCACCCCTCCCATGCGGCTCTACATCAACGACGTGGCCGTCCGCGACGGCTTCCAGATCGAGAAGGCTTTCGTCCCCACGGCGACGAAGGTCGAGCTCATCAATCAACTTTCGCGCACCGGGCTTCACAAGATCGAAGTCACCTCCTTTGTGTCGCCGAAGCTGGTGCCGGCGCTGGCCGATGCGAACGACGTGCTCGCGGGAATCGATCGCGTTCCCGGCGTGACGTATGTGGCGCTCGTGCCCAATGTCCGTGGAGTCCAGAATGCCGCGGCGACCGCGAAGAAGCCCGACGAGGTGAACGGCGTGGTCTCGGCCTCCGAGACCCACAACCGCGCCAACATCAACCGCACGCACGAGGGTTCACTCGCGGAGATGCCGACGATGGTGAAGGTGGCGCACGAGGCGGGAATGAAGATCACGATGAGCCTCTCGACCACCTTCGGCTGCCCGTTCGAAGGCCACGTGCACGAGGACGTCGTGCTGGATTTCGTGGAGCGCTTCCGCGCGCTCGGATTCGACGGCATCTCGCTCGCGGATACCACGGGAATGGCCAATCCGCGCCAGGTGCGCGAGCTTGCGAGCAAGGTGCTCGGGCGCTTTCCGGCGCCCAACGAGACCTACTACACGCTGCACTTCCACAACACGCGGGGCATGGGACTCGCCAACGTGGTCGCCGGCATCGAGGCGGGCGTGCGCTCCTTCGACGGTTCCGTTTCCGGACTCGGCGGTTGCCCCTTCGCGCCGGGAGCCACGGGCAACATCTGCACCGAGGACATGGTGAACATGCTCGAGGACATGGGCTACGACACCCGCGTGGACCTGGCGAAGCTGCTGGCGGTCGCGCGTCGCATTCCGGTGGTCGTCGGGCATGATGTTCCCGGGCAGGTGATGAAGGCCGGGCAGACGCTCGAGCTGCACGAACCCCCTGAAATCCTGAGGCCGTCATGATCCTTCGCGCCGCACCCTTTGCCCTGCTGCTGGGAATCTCCGCCGTCCACGCCAACGATTTCACGACGCTGGGCGCGCTCAGCCAGGGCGAATTCCACGATCTCGCGAAAGACCTGGGCGCGGCGATGTCGTACAAGGGGGTGACCCCGGCGACTCCGCTGGGCGTGGTCGGATTCGACGTCGGCATCGAAGTGACCGACACCAAGCTCGAGAACCCGGCGGCGTTCAGCCGCGCCGGTGCGGGCAGCCCGTCGCATCTCGTCATGCCCAAGCTGCATGTATACAAGGGGCTCTTCGGCGGGCTCGACATCGGCGCCTTCGTCGCGGGCGCGAGCCAGGTCAACGCCACGCTCTTCGGCGCGGACCTGCGCTACGCGCTTCTCGACGACACGCTCGCGGCACCCGCGGTGGCGCTGCGGCTCTCGGGCACGAAAGCGAGCGGGCTGGGCGACCTGAGCCTCTCCACCGCCGCGCTGGATCTCATGGTGTCGAAGAAATTCACCGCGCTCACGCCGTATCTGGGCGCGGGAACGGTGCGCGTGCAGGCGAAGGCGCGAGGTACCGAGCTCGCCAAGGAGCGCTTCAACGCGGGCCGCGTCTTCGGCGGGCTCAACGTGAACCTCATAGGCGTGAATCTCGCCTTCGAGGCGGAGCGGATGGGTTCCAACACGTCGCTCAGCGCGAAGCTCGGCCTGCGTTTCTAGGATCACGGACAAAGATGAAGAGGAGAAGCCGATGAAGCGTTTCATGCGGACGATGGGAGTGCTGTGCCTGGCCCTCGCGATGGGCTCTGGCGCGTGGGCGCAGGCCCCCGAGAAGAAGAAGATCACGATCGCGGTGGGCGGAAAGTCGCTCTTCTACTACCTGCCGCTCACCGTCGCCGAGCGCAAGGGCTACTTCAGGGACGAAGGCCTCGAGGTCGAGATCCCCGACTTCGCGGGCGGGGCGCGGGCGCTGCAGGCGCTCGTGGGCGGAAGCGCGGACATGGTCTCCGGCGCCTACGAGCACACCATCAACATGGCCGCGAAGAAGCAGCCGATCAGGGCGGTGGTGCTGCAGGCGAAGTACAGCTCGATCGCGCTCGTGATGTCGAAGGAAAAAGCGGCGAAATACAGGGGCGGCAAGGACCTGAAGGGGATGAAGATCGGCGTCACGGCGCCGGGCTCGTCGACCAACATGTTCGTGAACAACCTGCTCGCGAAAGACGGGCTCAAGCCCACCGACGTGTCGATCGTCGGAGTGGGAACGGGCGCGGGCGCGGTCGCCGCGATGGAGAAGGGCGAGCTCGACGCGATCTCCAACCTCGATCCGGTCCTCACCCAGCTCGAGTCCACCGGCAAGTTCGTCGCGGTGGCCGACAGCCGCACCGAGAAGGGCATGAAGGACATTTACGGCGGCGACTACCACGCCTCCGTGATCTACATCACCGAGGAGTTCATCAAGAAGAACCCCAACACGGTGCAAGCCGTGGTGAACGCGATAGTCCGTGCCGACAAGTGGGTCGCGAAGGCCACGCCGCAGGAGATCGTCGACCTGATGCCGGCCGAGTACAAGGCGGGCAACCCATCGCTGTACAAGGAGGGGCTGTTGAAGAACATGATCGGCTACTCCGAGAACGGCGAGCTGTCGATGAAGGCGGCCGAGAACGTCTACAAGGTGCTCAAGCAGTTCGAGCCGTCGGTGATGGCGGCGGGCAAGATCGACCTGCAATCGACCTTCGACAACTCATTCGTGAAGAAGGCGAACGCGAAATACAAATGATGTTCTCCCTCTCCCTTGGGAGAGGGCCGGGGAGAGGGTCATCACCGCCGCCGTCGAATTCGACCGCATCACCTGCATCTTCGCCGGGGCGCGCGGATCCTACACGGCCGTGGAGAACGTGACGCTCGGGATCGGCGAAGGAGAGTTCGTCTCCGTCGTCGGGCCGACGGGTTGCGGCAAGTCCACGCTGCTCAACGTGGCTGCCGGCCTGCTCAAGCCTTCGTCCGTAACGCTGCGAGTGATCGGCGAACCCCTCGCGGGCGTGAACCGCAAGGCGGGCTACATGTTCCAGTCCGAAGCGCTGATGCCGTGGCGCAACGCCCTCGCCAACGTCACCGCGGGCCTCGAGTTTCGCGGCGTCGGCGCGCGGGAAGCGAAGAAGCGCGGCGAGGAATGGCTCGAGCGCGTCGGCCTCGCGGGCTTCGGC
>JBGOST010000092.1:0-7259 GCA_041476125.1 Usitatibacter sp.
CGGCATCGAAGCGCCGCGGCTGCGCGCGCATCGCCGCCAGCGCCTCGCGGCTGTGGTTGAAGCCGACCGGCTCGTAGCCGAGCGTGGCGAGCATCTCCTCGAGGGCGTGCAGGACGTCGACCTCGTCGTCGACGGCGAGGATCACCTGGCCCGCGCCCATCGGCAGCTCCTCGGCCACTTCGGCCGCGCCCTGCTCCGGATGGATCTGCGGAATCCACACGGTGAATGTGGTCCCCTTTCCCAGCTCGCTCGCCACCTCGATGAAGCCCTTGTGTTCCGTCACCACCGCGTGCACCAGGGCGAGTCCCAGGCCGGTGCCGCGCCCCGCGGGCTTGGTGGTGAAGAACGGCTCGAAGATCCGGTCGATCACCTCCGGGGCGATGCCGTGGCCGCTGTCCTTCACCGTGATGCGCACGTATTCGCCGGGCTGGATCTCGCCGCTGCGCACCTTGCGCGGCACGTTGAGCGTTTCCGAGGCGAGCTCGATGTCGAGCACCCCGCCCTGCCCCATCGCCTGGACCGCGTTGGTGCACAGGTTCATGAACAGCTGGTGGATGCGCGTCGGGTCTCCCAGCACCGTCGCGTCCTCCCCGGAGCCCACGAAGCGCACGTCGATCGCCGTCGGCGAGGAGCCGCTGATGAGGTCGCAAACTTCCTGCGCGATCGGGCCCACGATCACCGCAACCCGCTCGGTGCCCTCGGCGCGGCTGTACGAAAGGATCTGCGTGACGAGCGCCTTGGCGCGATTGCCCGCGCCCATGATCGTGTCTAGGTAGCGCTTCATGTCGGAGTCTTCTGCCTTGCGCTGCGCGAGCTCTCCATAGCCCAGGATGGCGCCCAGGATGTTGTTGAAGTCGTGGGCGATGCCGCCGGCGAGGTGCCCCACGGCCTGCATCTTTTCCGCTTGCTTGAGCTGCGCCTCGAGGTGCAGGCGCTCTTCTTCCGCGCGCACCTTGTCCGACACGTCCTTCACGAAGCCGATGATGCGGCGCTGCGGCTCGCCGGCCACTTCGCCGATGCGATAGGCGTTCACGCCGAGCATCGTGTACTCGCCGTCATCGCGGCGGAAGCGGTACTCGATCGCGACGTTCGAGATCTTTCCGGTCGTGAGATGCTGGCGCAGCCCCTTCAGGCGAATGCGATCGTCCGGGTGCACGCGCTCCATCCACTTGCGGATGCTCGCGATGCGCTCGGGCGGCACGCCCAGCACCGCCTGCGTGTCGCCGTCCCACACCACGGCCCCCGTGTCGGAGTTGAACTCGTAGAGGAGGTTGCCGCTGGCGCGGATCACCGCCTCGTGGCGGCGGCGCCACGCCTCGGTCTCGCGCACCGCGTCCTGGCGCTCGACCAGCAGCGCGGCCGAAAAAAGCGTGGTGACGACGATGGTCGCGAGGTAGCCCTGGAGGTGCAGCATCGAGCGCCCGTCGGCCACGCCGTCGATCGAGAACGGGCCGAAGCCGTGGGCGGTGTGCCAGTAGCAAATCAGGCCGAAGATGGCGAGTCCGAGGGTGGCGGCGCGCAATCCGAAGCGCAGCGCGGCCCAGATGAGGAACGGCGCGCAAAGATAGATCAGCGGCGGTGTGAATCCGGAGACGACCGGGCGCGTGCCGAACACATAGTTGGTGGTGATCATCAGGCCCGCGTAGAGCACGAGAAGTTCGGGAAGTCGCGATCTGCCGAGCTCGAGGGCTTCCTCAAGGCCGTGGCGGCTCCAGGCGAGGATGAGCGGAGCGGTAAGAAGCATGCCGAGCATGTTCGAGACGAAGGTGATCGACCACTGCTCGCGAAACGGGCTGCTCGTGTGCAGGTAGGTGAAGCCCGCATCGAGGATCGACATCGCCGCCACCAGCGGCGCCATGCCGATGAGAAACGACGCGACGCCGCGAATGGTGTCCACTTGAACGCGCGGGCCGGCGAGCCGCAGCAACCCCGCGGTGACGAACAACGGCTGGGCGGCGTTCACCGCCATGGTCGCGGCGATCTGCTGCCAGGTGGCGTTCAGCTGCAGGCCCACGGCCAAGGTCGCGACGAGCACCAGGCCGAGGTAGGCGGGCCAGCGCCGCACGGGGGCCACGAGCAGCACGCCCAGCGCCAGCCCATGCGCGGGCCAGATGAGCAGCGGCAGCCGCAAGTGGATGGGCAGGTTCGCCGCATAGGCCCCGAGGGCGTAATAGACGACGCCGAAGGTGACAAAGGCGAGCGCCTGCCGCGCTGAAACCACGGGCACTACGGGGGCTATCGAGGGCGATTCGGCGCTCATCTTCATTCTTTGATCGAATTCTACGGTGTCCGGCGTTAAAATGCCCCGAACCAACAACTATTGGCCCTCCCGTGGAAGCCCATATCCTGGTCGTCGATGATGATGTTGCGATTCGCGAGCTGATCAGCGAATACCTGACAGAGCACGATTTCAAGGTGTCGATGGCCGAGACGGGCGCCGACATGGACAAGGTCCTGGGCGTCGAGATCGTCGACCTCGTGATCCTCGACCTGAAGCTGCCGGACGAGGACGGCCTGGCGATCGCCCGGCGGCTGCGCGAGTCGCTCGACCTGCCGATCATCATCCTCACCGGGCGCAAGGAGGAAGCCGACCGCATCATGGGCCTGGAGCTCGGCGCCGACGACTACGTGACCAAGCCCTTCAGCCAGCGCGAGCTGCTGGCGCGCATCAAGGCGGTCCTGAGGCGCACGGAAGGCAAGCGAGCCTCGCGACGCGGCGAGAGCGTGCGGGCCTTCAAGTTCTCGGGCTGGGAGCTCAACACGGGCACGCGCAAGCTCAGGTCCCCCGACGGGCGCAACGTCGAGCTCACCAACAGCGAATACGCCCTGCTGGTGGCGTTCCTGCGCGCGCCGCAACGCATCCTCACCCGCGACCAGCTCCTCGAGTCGAGCCGGTTGCATGACGACATCTACGATCGCTCCATCGACGTGCAGATCCTGAGACTGCGGCGCAAGATCGAGGAGAGCCCCAACCAACCCTCGCTCATCCGCACCGAGCGCGGCGCGGGCTACTACCTCAACTCGACCGTCGAAACCGTGTGACGCTCGCAGCCCTCGACGGGGTCCTCGCCGTCGTAGCAGCTTGGTTCGCGATAGGGCTCGCAGGCATCCTTGCGCTGCGCAACTTTCGCGTCGTCGCGCGCGTGCTCTTCCCCCTGTCCGCCGCCCTGAGCATCGCCCTGGCGGCCGTCGCGCTCACCGCGCTCCCGGGAGCGCCGCAAACGACCGTCCTCGCGATCGGCCTGCCCGACCTTCCGTTCCACCTGCGCCTCGATGCGCTCTCCTCCTTCTTCCTGGTCCTCCTGGGGATCGCGAGCGCGGGGATCTCGATCTATGCGGGCGGGTACTTCCGCGAAGGAGAAGGCACGGCGCCGGGGACCATGTGCCTGCAGTACCACGTCTTCCTCGCCGGCATGGCGCTCGTCCTCATCGCCGACGACGCGTACGCCTTCATGGTGAGCTGGGAGATGATGGCGCTCGCCTCCTTCTTCCTCGTCACCACGAACCACCGCATTCCCGAGATCCAGCGCGCGGGATACCTCTACCTCCTCATCGCGCACATCGGCGCGATCGCGATCCTGCTCTGCTTCGGCGTGCTGCAGGCGAACACCGGCGACTACACTTTCGACAACATGCGCGCGCAGCAGCTTTCGCCCTTCTGGGCCTCGTGCGCGTTCCTGCTGGCGCTCTTCGGCTTCGGCGCCAAGGCCGGAATCCTGCCGCTGCACATCTGGCTTCCCGAGGCGCATCCGGCCGCCCCCTCGCCGGTTTCCGCGCTCATGAGTGGGGTCATGCTGAAGACGGCGATCTACGGCCTCACGCGCGTCACCTTCGACCTGCTCGGCACGCCCCTCTGGTGGTGGGGCGTGGTGGCGCTGGGACTGGGCCTGGCGACCGCGCTCTTCGGCGCGATCTTCGCCGCCGCGCAGGTCGACATGAAGCGCCTCCTCGCCTATTCGTCGATCGAGAACATCGGCCTCATCGTGATCGCGTTCGGGCTGGCCATCGTCTACACCGCCTACCAGATGCGCTCGCTCGCCGCCCTGGCGATGACGGCCATGCTCTACCACTGCCTGAACCACGCGGTCTTCAAGAGCCTGCTGTTCCTCGGCACCGGCTCGGTATTGCACGCCACGCGCGAGCGCAATCTCGGCAAGCTCGGCGGGCTCATGCGCTTCATGCCATGGGTCGCCTGGACCACGTTGGTCGGGGTGATCGCGTGCGCCGGCCTGCCGCCCACCAACGGCTTCGCCTCGGAGTGGCTGCTGCTGCAGAGCTTCCTCTTCACCGGCGGGCTTCCCAACCCGTATCTCAAGATGCTGGTCCCGGTATTCGCCGCGGGCGTGGTGCTCGTCGCCGCGCTCGGCGGCTACGTGATGGTGAAGTTCTTCGGCGTGATATTCCTCGGGCGCCCGCGCGAAGAGCGCCTCGCCGAGGCGCGCGACGCCGGTACGCTCGAGCGCCTGGGCCTCGCATGGCTCACGAGCGGTTGCGTTCTGCTGGGGCTCTTTCCGGTCGCGGTGATCGAGCTGATCGACCCGATCCCGTTCGCGCTCGTGGGCCGGGGGCTCGCGCAAAGCGGGCACCTCGGCGACTGGCTGCTCCTCGCCCCGGTCTCGGCGGAACGAGCCTCCTACAGCCCTCTGTGGGTGACGCTCGCGACCCTTGTGATCGTGCTCTTCACGGTCATCCTGGTGCGCCGCTTCTACCACGGCAGGGTACGGCGCGCCCCGCCCTGGGGCTGCGGGTATCCGGTGCAAACGGCGCGCATGCAGGACACCGCGGAAGGTTTCGGACAGCCGATCCGCCAGATCTTCGAGCCCTTCTACCGCATGCGTCGCGAGCTGCCCTCCTCGTTCGACACGGCGCCGCGGTATCGCGTGACGGTGGAGGATCCGCTGTGGGGCTGGGTCTACCTGCGCATCGCCGCGGCCATCGAAGCCATTTCGCGCTTTGTCGGCCTGCTGCAACGCGGGCGGATCGCGATCTACCTTCTCTACAGCTTCATCACCCTCGTGACGCTGCTTTTCCTGACCCAGCTATGAACCTCGAAGGCGTCATCGCCCAGCTCGCCGCCATGTTGCTCGCGCTGGTGGGCGCGCCCCTGCTGGTCGGATGGGTGAACCAGTGCCGCGCATGGCTGCAGAACCGCCGCGCCCCGCCTCTCACCCAGCCCTTCCGCCTGCTGCACAAGCTCTTCTGGAAGGAGTCGGTCGTCGCGCACGAGGCGACCGCGATCTATCGCATCACTCCCTACGTGGTCTTCGCCTGCATGCTCCTCGCATCGATGATCATCCCGACGCTGTCGACGAACCTGCCCTTCGCCCCGGTCGCCGACGCGATCGCGCTGGTGGGGATATTCGCGCTGGCGCGTGTCTTCATCTCGCTCGCCGCGATGGACATCGGCACCGCCTTCGGATCGATGGGCGCGCGCCGCGAGATGCTGGTGGGGTTCCTCGCCGAGCCCGCGTTCCTGATGGTGCTGTTCACCGCCTCGCTCATCTCGAATTCGACCTCGCTCGTGACGATCGTCTCCAACATCGCGCATCGCGACCTCGCGATCCTGCCCAGCCTCGCATTCGCCGGCGTGGCTTTCACGATGGTCTCGCTCGCCGAGAATGCGCGCGTCCCCGTGGACAATCCCGCCACCCACCTCGAGCTCACGATGATCCACGAGGCGATGGTGCTCGAATACTCCGGACGGCACCTGGCGCTCATCGAGTGGGCGGCGGCCCTCAAGCTCTTCGCGTACTCGTGCGCGGGGCTGGCACTCTTCTTCCCGTGGGGCGTGGCGGAGGCAAACGACCATGTGGCGCTCCTGTGGGCGCTGCCGGCGTTGGTCGTGAAGCTCGCCCTCGGCGGCTTCCTCCTCGCCCTGGTCGAGACGCTGCTCGCCAAGATGCGAATCTTCCGCGTGCCGGAGTACCTCGCCACCGCGTTCCTGCTCGGAGTGCTGGCGCTCCTCGTTCACCTCCTGCTGGGCGCCTAGTGAATCCGCTCACCACCCAGTTCGTAAACCTGTTCGCGAGCGTGCTGCTGCTCCTCGCCTTCGCCATGCTCGCGCAGCGGCGCATCGTCGCCCTCATCAACCTCTTCGCCCTGCAGGGATTGGCGCTCGCCGGCTCGACCGCGACGGTGGCCTTCGCCACCGGCCAGCATCACCTCTACTACTCGGCGGCGATCACTTTCGCCCTCAAGGTGGTGGTGCTGCCCTATGTCCTGCACCGCCTCATCCGCCAGCTCAACGTGAAGTGGGACATCGAGACCCTCATCAACATACCGACGATGATGCTGGTGGGCATCCTGCTGGTGGTGTTCTCCTTCAACCTCGCGATTCCGATCTCGCAATTCTCGCAATCGATCGCGCGCGGCACCCTCGGCATCGCGCTCGCCTGCGTGCTGATGTCGTTCCTCATGATGATCACGCGTTCCAAGGCGGTGCCGCAGGTGATCGGCTTCCTGTCGATGGAGAACGGGCTGTTCTTCGCGGCGACGAGCGCGACCTACGGCATGCCGATGGTGGTCGAGCTGGGCATCGCGCTGGATGTTCTCGTGGGCATGGTGATCCTTGGAGTATTCCTGTTCCAGATCCGCGAGAGATTCGATTCGCTCGACATCCATCACCTCGAGAAGCTGAGGGAAGACTGATGGAGATGCTCGCGATCCTGCTCGCCATTCCGCTCATCGGCGGCTTCTGCCTGTGGGCGCTGGGCGAGCGCGACAGCGCGCCCGAGATCAACTCCGCGTTCAGCTTCGCCACTCTCCTCGCCGCCGCCTGGCTCACCGCGGAGGTGGTGTCGGCGGGGCCGGTGATGGGCCTCTTCGACCAGTTCTTCGTCGATCCGCTCAACGTCTTCCTGGTCGCCCTCACCGCCTTCGTCGGATTCACCACCTCGCTCTTCTCGCGCCCGTACATGCGCATCGAGCGCGACAAGGGGCGCATGACCCGGGGGCGCCTGCGCCTCTACCACAGCATGTACCAGGTGTTCATGTTCACCATGCTCCTGGCGCTCACCACCAACAACATGGGGATGCTCTGGGTGGCCATGGAGGCGGCGACACTCGCCACGGTGCTGCTGGTCTCGGTCTATCGCACCGCCGCGAGCCTCGAGGCGGCGTGGAAATACTTCATCCTCTGTGGGGTGGGCATCGCCCAGGCGCTCTTCGGCACGATCCTGCTCTATTTCGCCGCCGAGAGGGTCCTCGGCGCCGAAGGCAACGCGCTTCTCTGGACCCACCTCAATGTGGTCAAGGGCGAG
>JBGOST010000093.1:0-7254 GCA_041476125.1 Usitatibacter sp.
AGGTGATTCGCGGCTGCCTTGCGGGGCAGCCCGCAGCGCCCTCGAGCTGGGCGTTGGTCTCCTCGAGCCACTCGCGCACCGCGGCGACATTGGCCGCAACGCGGCTCTGCACGAACCCGTCACGCACGAGGGGCGCGCCGGCCACGAGCACCGCGAAATGCTTCTGCGTGGCGAGCGTGCGTCCCGAAGGCTCGATGAGCTCGAGGCACGACGAGCGCTCCGAGCACGCCGGAGGATCGCGCGAGGCGGGCGCGAAGCCGTGCGCGAGCGCATAGAAGACGAACGGCTTCCACGCCGTCCACCAGGAATTCTCCGTGCGACCGGCGGTGCGTCCTTCATCGGCGGGCGTGCCGGGCGGACGGTTGCGCTGCGGCCCCGCGTCGTCGGGCGCCAGCGCGATTCGGCACGCATCGTCGCGCGTGGGCAGCTCCGCGAGATTCTCGGGGGAGCGCGCGGCGGCGCGCCACCAGCGATCGAGGCGGCCCTGCGCCGCGCTGTCGGCGAAGGGCGCGTCGGGAATGCGCCCGAAGAAGACCTCGCGCTGATCTCGCCAGGCGAGAAGCGGATCCGCGCTCGCCTGCGCGCACGCGGGCGTGGGCCACGGGTAGCGGCCGCCATTCTCGGGCCGCGACGCGTAGTAGCGCAGGCAATGCGAGACTTCGAGCGCCACGCGCGCCATGATGCGCGGCATGACATCGCGATAGCCGATCGCGGTGAGGCGGTCGTTCACCGCGATCCCGCCGCCGGGCAGGACCACCGGGCCGTGGATGAAGCCGTTGCCGTTCAGCGCGCGGCCGGCCGTGTCGTTGCGGTCGCGAAAATCCGCGTTGTCTTCGTGGCCGGGGCGCCCCCCGGGCGCCACGTCGAGGTAGTTCACCGGATCGCAGCGCGCGGAGCGCTGCGGCGGATCGGTGAGGCAGCGACCCGTGGCGTCGCATTCGCCGGGGGCGCACGCTCTCCTCTGCTCGATGCGCCGTCCGTCGGGCTGCACGCGCTCGAGCGCCGGGCCCGGCGCGATCACCACCGCGACCGCGCCGCCTTCGTTCGCGCGATACGCCTCGGCGATGGTTCCGTCGTGAAGGACCGTCCCGGAGGCATCGCGCACGGTGATGGTCCCCAGCGCCACGTCGGGCGTCATGTCGAGGCAGGCGTGGCTCACCGCGCAGTTGAGCAGCCCCTTGTACTTGCTCGAGACCGCGTACCAGAGCCTCTCGCCGTAGCCGTCGCGCAGGTCGGGCAGCCCCAGCGTCTTCCACGGCAGGCGGCCGAGCCGCTCGGCCTGGCCGCTGTCGCCGTTCTGCGAGCCGCAGGTCGCTTCGGCCCAACCGTCGTCGTCCAGGTCGGGGCACGGAAGGTACCCGGGTCCGACCGAAGCGTTGATCGGCCGGTCGGTGGCGTATGCGATGAGCGCTTCGCGCGCCTGGGCGAGCGCGCGGTCGCTCACGCGATCGCGCTGCGAGGCGCTCGATGATGCGGCAAGCTCCACGGCGAGGACGACGCCGATGCCGGCGATCAACAGCAGCAGCGCGAGCACGAATGCCGCTCCCAGTTGCCCCGCGCGCTGCCTCATGGCCGCCTCCAGTCGCCGTGAAGCTCCTTGATAGCAGCGCACGCGCTTGCGCAAGCGGCGAAACCGCAAAGCGGGATTTGCGGACTGGGCTTGACTAGCGCGCGGGTTTGCGCTCGATCTTGAGCGACTCGTCGGGCCGCTGCGAGTAATCGCGCACCGCCTGCGGCTGGAGCAGCCGCGCGGCCTCGGGGGAGGCGATCGTGACGGGGGAACCGTCGATCCATAGGGTATGCCGGCCGTCGCTGCGCTTCACGAATCCCGTGAGCGCCGGCGTTGCGGTGAGCACCGGGCGCCCGGCGGCGTCGGGCTCGCCACGGCGCAGGCGATCGAGCCGCGCGCGCTCCTCGGGGGTATTGAACAGCGTGCCCAGCTCCACGCACTGAGCGGCGGGCGCGGCGAGTGCCAGCGCGAGGGCGCAGAGCGCGCGGCTAGCTCGGGCGGTTGCCACGTTTTTCCCTGAGGGTGATCCACTCCATCGAGCACTCGGCCTCGACGCGCGGCTGGATCGAATCGGGGTTGAGCGCCTCCACGCGGCGCATCACGCAGCGGTCCACGGGGTAGAAGCCCTGCGGAGTGCGCGTGAGGGAATCCATGAAGCCGATGATGTCGGCCTCGTGCAACGCGCGCGCCTTGAGCTTCACGCGGCTCGCGAGCACGTCGATCGAGGTGAAGGATCGTCCCCCGGCGAGCTGCAGCATGCGTTGCGGCGCGACCTCGTAGTCGAGCGTGGAAAGCTGGTGTCGCGCGCGCAGCGCATTCACGAGCTCGACCAGGTCGAGGCGCCGCTCGCTCTGCAGCATGCCGTGCTCGACGAGCGTGCGGAAAACCTCCGAGGATTCCTGGAGGCTGTCGCGCTCGCGCCGCGCCCCCTCCACGCGCGAGCGCGCCTCCTGCACCCGCTTGCCCAGGGTCGCGCTGTCGCGCAGCTCCTTCTCGTAGTACCACTGCGAGCCGGCGACGATGCCCACGCCCGCGGCGATCGACACCGCGAGGAGGATCCAGGCCGAACCCAGCGACTTCATGCCCTCCGCGCTGAAGATCTGGTTCATGCCGCTCCCCGGCGCTCGCGCACGATGCGAAGGACGAAGCGCGGCTCCATCACGGAGGGATCGTGGTCGCCGTGCTTGCCCTGCAGCCCCAACGCGGGATTGGTATCGAGCGGGCTCTCGACCACGTCGGCGCTGAAGCCCTCGACCTTGGCGATGTCGGCGGCGAGGCTCTCGACCTCGCTCATGGCGCTGCGGAAATCGTTTTGCGCGACGCGCACCGTCGCTTCGACGAGCGAGACCTCGTATTTTCCCCCGACGAAGGGCGGGTTGGCCTTACTGTCGGCGGCACTCGGGGCGGCCACCGGAGCGGCCCCGCTCGCGATGGAAGTGACGCTGGGGGCGTTGCGCGGGACGGACAGCGGGATCTTCGGCACCGCCTTCGGGTCGTCGGTGGCCTGCCACGAGAGCTGGTTCAGGCGCACGTTCGGATGCGCCGCCAGCACGTTGGACAACGGCACCACGAAATTGGTGAGCGTCGGGAAGCCGCGCAACGCGAGGTTGTAGAAGGTCACGGCGTCGCGCATGGTCGAGCCGCCGACGCCGAACGAGGGCAGCGAGCGCGTGATCTCGTCGTACTCGCGGTTCAGGGCGTTCAGCTGTTGCGCGGCCACCTGGTCGGCCTCGTTGGCGCGGAAGACGCGCGACACGCTCCAGCCGGCCCACGCGACGCTCGCCGCGAGCAGTCCGATCGAGACCTGGTTCAACAGGAGCCGGGCTCTCCTCTGCGTGGCGTAGCGCCGCAGCTCCGGGGAGGCGAAATGGTTGTCGGCGCGGCGCAGGTGGAAGAGGTGGACCATCACCTCCTCGGCGGTGGAGTCGAGCGGCGCGGGCTTCAAGCCCAGCTTGGCGGCGACCTGGTCCATGTCGAGGAGCCGGTACTGCAGCTGCGCGAAATCGCGCAGCGCCGTCTCGATCGCCGGGCGGTCGCTCTTGTGGATGAGGATGCAGACCTCGAGCCGGTCCTCGGGCCCGAAGTGCCGCAGGCTGTCGAGGTATTGCCAGGTGCGGGTGGTCTCCTCCGCGATCATCGTGCCGAGCGTCTGGCCCTCCTCGAGGTCGATGGGGGAAAGGCGGCTGAACTTGATCTCGCGGTCGCGGAAATACGTCTGCCGCATCGCGTCCCCGGGGGTGAAGGTCACCAGCAGCGTGCTGGGGAAGATGAGGTCGAGCTCTTCGAGCAGCACGCTGCTGAACACCGCGGCGGAGTGGATTCCCTCGAGCGGCACCCGGAGGCGTTCGAGGATTTCGAGCCACGGCCGCAGCAGCTCGGGGTTGGTGATCGCGGTGTAGACGACGCGGTCGTCCTTGCGCCCCTCGAGCTCCCGCCCCTGCAACAGCGCGTGGCGGTACGGCGTGTTGCGGAACATCTGCGTGAGCTTGCGCGAGGTGATCGCCTCGCGGTCGCGCGGCCCGACGTGAGGAACGGTATCGAGGCGGAAGTCCTCCTCGGCGAGATCGGTGAAGAGGTGCGTGGGCACCTGCGCCAGCCCGGCGAGGTAGCGCTCGAAGGCGGTGGCTCCGGCTCCCGCCACCGCGAACTCGCGCCGCGAGACGATGCGCCCGCGCTGCGTGATGAGGCTCACGAGGCGCGTGTTGGTGAGGTAGAGGAAGTGCTTGGACAAGGAGGCCCTAGAACTTGATCTTCCCGAAAATATCGTAGATCGGCAGGAAGATGGAGTAGAGGACCGCGATGATCAGGCCGCCCAGGACGATGGTGGTCGCGGGCCCGAGGAGCTGCTGCATCCGGGCGATGCTGTCGCGCACCTGGCGGTTGTAGAAGTAGCTCACGTTCATCAGCGCCACGTCGAGGCCGCCGGTCGATTCGCCCACGCGCAGCATGCGCAGCACCAGCGGCGGGAAGAGCTTGGTCGCCATGAACGCCTGCGAGATGCCCTGGCCCTCGGAGATGCTGCGCCCGACGCGCTGCAGCCCCTCCTCCATGACGCGGTTGCCCATGATCTTCTCGCAGATCTGGATGCAGTCGAGCACGCTGATGCCGGAGCGGTACAACATGGCGAAGTACGTGGAAAACCGCGCGAGGATGATCTTCTGCCGTATCGCCCCCAGCACCGGGAGCTTCAACCCAAGGACGTCGATCATGCGGTGCACCCGCTCGTTGGTGCGTCCGAAGAACCACGCCGCGAAGACGAGGACCGCCGGGATGCCGATCATGAGGTACCACCAGCGCACGAAGATGTTGGAGATGAACACCAGCACCTCGGTCTCGCGCGGCAGCTTCGGCACCATCGTCTTCAAGGTGGAGGCGAGCTGCGGCACGAGGACGGTCATGAGCACGAAGATCACCGCGGAGATGACCACGAACACGAGCAACGGGTAGATCATCGCCTTCTTCGCCTGGCCCGCCATTTCGTCCTGCCACTTGAGGTTTTCCGCCAATTCATCAAGCACCTCGTTCAGCGTGCCGCTTTGTTCTCCGGCGCGCACCAGGGCGACGAAGACGTTGTCGAAGCAGTAGCTGTGGTTAGCCATTGCCTCGGAGAGCTTGAGCCCGCCCTCGATGTCCTCGACCATGCTTGCGATCACCTGGCGGAAGCCGGCGTTGTCGACCGTGTCGCGCAGGTCCGAGAGGGCCTCGATGATGTTGACTCCGGCTTTGCGGAGCTGCGAGAGGTGGAAGCAGAAGGTGATGAGCTCGGTGCGCGAGATGCTGCGCGAGCGCGCCGCCACGCTTTTCTTGACCGAGTCGAAAGTGAGCAGGTCGAGCCCGAGGCGGCGCAGCCGCAACTCCAGGTCGATCGCGTTCGCCGCGTCGAGGTTGCCGGAGGAAATGCTGCCCTCGGCGTCCACGGCGCGGTACGCGAAGAGCGCCATCGCCGATCCCTCTAGAGCACGCGGTCGGTAAGGTCGACCACGCGCGAGATTTCCTCGAGGCTCGTCTGTCCCAGCAGGACGCGCGAGATGGCGTCGTCGGCGAGCGTGCGGAAGCCCTTGGCCTTGGCGTCGGCGCGGATCTCGCGGCCGGTGGCGCGGCGCGCGATGAGCTCGTCGATCTCGGCGTCGAGCCTGAAGAGCTCCATGATCGCCACCCGCCCCTTGTAGCCGACGTTGTCGCAGCGCGAGCAGCCCACCGCCTGGTATACCGGGCGGGTGTCGTCCTCGGCCATGCCGAGGAGCTTGCGCGTCGGGGCGTCGGGCCGGTAGGTCGCCTTGCACTGCCCGCACAGCTTGCGGACCAGGCGCTGCGCGATCACGCCGATGATGTTGCCGGCCATGATGTCGGGCAGCACGCCCAGGTCCATGAGTCGCGGCATGGCGCCGATGGACGAGTTGGTGTGCAGCGTCGAATACACCTGGTGTCCGGTCATGGCGGCGCGGAAGGCCATCTCGGCCGTTTCCTGGTCACGGATCTCGCCCACCAGGATCACGTCCGGGTCCTGGCGCATCATCGAGCGGATGCCCGAGGCGAAATCGAGCTTCACCACCTCGTTCACCGAGGTCTGGCGGATCATCGCCATCGGGTACTCGACCGGATCCTCGAGGGTCATGATGTTGATGACCTCGGTGTTGATGTAGTTCAGGATCGAGTACAGCGTGGTCGTCTTGCCGCTTCCCGTGGGGCCGGTGACGAGGATGATTCCCTCGGGGCGCGCGAGCATGAGCTTCAGCGTCTTCAGGTCGTCGGTGTGCAGGCCCAGGTCTTCCAGCGGCACGATGCCCTTGTCGCGGTCGAGGATGCGCAGCACGATGTTCTCGCCGTGCGTGGTGGGCTGCGAGGAGACGCGGAAGTCGACCTGGTGGCCCGAGAGCGTCAGCGAGATGCGCCCGTCCTGCGGGGCGCGGGTCTCGGCGATGTTCATGCCGCTCATCACCTTCAGGCGCACCACCATCGCCGCCCAGTAGTTCTTGTGCAGGCTGCGGATCTGGCGCAGCACCCCGTCGATGCGGTAGCGGATTCGCAGGAACCCCTGCTCGGGCTCGAAGTGGATGTCGGAAGCACTCCTCTTCACCGCGTCGTTCAGGAGCGCATCCACGAGCCGCACCACCGGCTGGCTGTACTCGTCGAAATCCGCCGCGAGGCTCTGGTAGTCGATCTCGCCGGTCTCGATCTCGTTCAGGATCCCGTCGATCGACAGCTCGAAGCCGTAGTGGTGCTCGATGCCGATGGTGATGTCGGACTCGCGCGCGAGCACCTGCTCGATGCGCAGCTCCTCGCGCGCGAGCGCGCGGATCTGGTCGAGGGCGACCACGTTCGCCGGGTCGGAGACCGCGATCAGCAGCAGCTTCTTTTCCGAGTCGTAGCTCACCGGCAGTACATGGAAGCGGCGCGCCATGTCCTTGGGCACGAGCGCGATGGCGGCCGGGTCGACGATGGTGTTCTCGAGGTCGATCGAAACCTGCCCGAGCGTCTCCGAAAGGATGTCGCGGATCGTGGCCTCGGTGACGAACCCCATCGTGACCAGCACCTTGCCGAGCGGCGCCTTGAGCTTCTTCTGTTCGGTGAGCGCGATGTTGAGCTGGTCCTGGCTGATGATCCCCTTGACGAGCAGCGTCTGCCCGAGGGGCACCTGCGCGAGCGGCGCGGCCTGGATCGAGCCCATCAGCGGATCTCCGCCAGGCGCCGCGCCACCGGCGCGGGATCGAACTGCGCTCCCTGGTCGCGCGCCGCCTCGAGGG
>JBGOST010000094.1:0-7210 GCA_041476125.1 Usitatibacter sp.
ACAACAACTCGGAATGAAGTCGTGCGCAAACTGCTGATCCCGCTCTCTTGCCTCGTTTTCTTCCATGCCGCGACGGCGGCCGCGCAATCGCCGGCCTTTCCCGGCGCGGTCGGCTGGGCGGCGCAAACCCCCGGCGGGCGGGGCGGAAAGATCATCCGCGTGACGAACCTCAACGCGGGCGGCCCCGGCTCCTTCAAGGAGGCGCTCGAGACCCAGGGGCCGCGCGTCGTCGTGTTCGAGGTGGGGGGCGTCATCGACATGGGCCGCAAGGTGATCGACATCCGCGAGCCCTACCTCACCATCGCCGGCCAGACGGCGCCCTCGCCCGGCATCACGCTCATCCGCACCGGCATGAACGTGCGCGCCCACGACGTGATCGTGCGCCACATCCGCATTCGCACCGGCGTCGACGGGCAGGCGAAGCGCAGCGGCTGGGATCCCGACACCTTCGGAACCGTGTCGGCGCACCACGTGCTGGTCGACCATTGCACCTTCAGCTGGGGCCTCGACGAGAACATGTCCGCTTCGGGACCTCGCTTCAAGGGCAAGGCGGTCGAGGATTGGCGCGCGGGCACGAGCCACGAGGTGACGTTTTCGTACAACCTCGCGAGCGAGGGGCTTGCCGACGCGAGCCACCCCAAGGGGGAACACTCGAAGGGATCGCTCGTGCACGACAACGTCACCAACATCCTCTTCTACCGCAACATCTGGGCGCACAACATGGAGCGCAGCCCGCTCTTCAAGGGCGGGGTTCGCGGCAGCGTCGTCAACAACCTCATCTACAACCCGGGACGGCGCGCCGTGCACTACAACCTGATGGCGCTCGAGTGGGGCGATCGTCCGTACCAGGCCGGGCAGCTGAGCGCGGTGGGCAACGTGCTGCGCGCCGGCCCTTCGACGGTCGCGCAGATGCCGTTCCTCTCGCTCGGCGGCGATGGTGATCTCGAATACTTCGCCGATGACAATATCGCGGTCGACAGGAACGGCGTGCCGCTGCCGATGTTCGGCCGCTATGGCGAGACGAAAGCGAAGCTCATCAAGGCGGAGAAGCCGGTGTCGTGGCCGGCGGGGATCGCGGTGCTGCCGTCGCGGGAAGTCGAAACGCACCTGCTGGCGCAGGCCGGCGCGCGGCCGTGGGACCGCGACGAAGACGACATCCGGGTGCTCTACTTCATCGCCGAAGGGCAGGGAAAGATCATCGACGACGAAAAGGAAGTAAGCGCGTATCCGGCGCACAAGGAGACGCGCGCGCCCTTCATCGAGGCGGATTGGGATCTTGCGACGATGGAGCCGAAGTCGGGGGTCTACCCGGGCAAGAAATGAATCAGTATTGCGGCTCGGGAGCCTCGTCGGGAACGACCGGCCACCAGCCGGCGGGGCAGGCTCCTTCGGGGACGAACCCGCCGGTGTCGGGGCAGTAGAAGAGAAACGATTCCTGCTCGCCGGGGAAGGAATACCTCGCGCCCCATTGCGTGTCCGCTGCGTAGGGATACGAGAGCCACGGCGCCACGTACACCGGCGCGCCGATGAAGATGAAAGTCCGGCCGTGATTCCTGAAGCGGGGCATGTGGGCGCGGTGGGGATTGCGCCACAAGGGATTGGCGCGTGCGTGCGTCACGCGGGGCGCGATGAATCCGGGCGCCGGGCGCGGGTCGACGAACCCGCCCAGCGCGAACGCCGAGCAGCACGCGCCGAGCGCGATCGACAAGAGTGCGAGGCGTTTCATGGCGGCACCTTCCACGTGATCATGTTGGCGGTCGTCATCGCCGTGAGCCATTCGTTGTTCTCCTTCCGCGTCGCGAGCGGCGCCAGATCGAGCACGAATCCCGGCAGCGTTTCCTCGCGCTTGAGCGTCACCACCTTGTCTTCGCCCTGCCCCGTCGCAGCGATCTCGTCGGCGGAAACGAGCGTGAGCCTCACCGGACCGCGACTCGTCTTGAACGACAGGACCTTGCATTGCTCCGAGCAAACCGGATCGATCCTTTCCGTGGAGACGAATTCACGCACCGACCCGCGCTTGTAGTGGTCGCGGATGTACTGCCCCCACCATACACCGCGCGACTCCCAGAGCCAGACCTGCGTGAGCCAGAAGCCGTCGCCCTTTTCGCCGTACTTTCCCGAATAAACGCCGGCGAAGCGCACCTCGTTGACCGCCGCAGGGGGTCGGGGAAACCGCGGCGGCGCGGCCTTGCGCATCGGCGCCGCCTTGGAATCGGTGGGCTCGGGGATATTGCCGGCGTAATTCACCTGGAGCAGGAAGGGGCCGCCTTCCTGGCGCCGCAAGGACATGCGCATGCCGCTGTTCATGCGTCCGTCGCCGAATCCGTTGAACTCCCCGGCGTTCCTGAGGCTGCCGACACCCGCGTACTCGTAGAGCATCGAGTGGTAGATCCAGAAGCGTCCCGCGTCGTTGATGACGAGATGCGCGAAGCGGTCGTCGGTGTTCCCCGCATAGACGTAGTACCCGGCAAACGGATTCCTGCCCGCAGCGAGGTCCCCGAAAATGCGTTTCTGCGTGTCGTCGTCGCGGAAAGCCGCCTCGAAGCGGAAGCGCCGCGCCAGGCCGAGGTTGTGGTCGACGTCGGCGGTCTCGACGTGCATATAGGCGAACCCCCCGATCGCCATCGCCGGTACCGCGAGGCACAGGCCTCCCGCGAGCTTGAGCCATTCCTTGTCGGGGCGGCCGCGCGCGCCGATGAGGAGGCTGAACCCCGAGATCGCATCGACCGCGCCCAGCACGAAGAGCACGAGGAAGATGTCGATGCGGATCGCCTGGGGGTAGGCGGCGCGCATGGCGATCTCGTAGAGACCCCCCATCGCGCTCATCACCAGCGGCACCAGCACGCGGCGGCGCATGGATGGCTTGAGGATCGCCAGGATTCCGAGCGGAATCCACAGCAGCTGCGCCGCGACGTACGCGGTGTAAAGCAGCTCCTTCACTTCGCGCGATATGCGGCGATGGCGCGCTCGAGGTCGGTGAGCTCCTCGCACGGCAGGAGGCAGATCTCCTTCAATGCCTGCAGGTGCTTCTGCGCGCTCGCGAGATCGCCCGTCATCAGGTACGCCTCGCCGATGTACTCGTGCGCGCCGCGATGGCGGGGATTCAGCTCGATGGCGCGCTTGTAGTGCTTGAAGGCGAAGTCGTATTGCTTCAGGTTGCGGTGCGAATAGCCGATGTAGTTCTGCAGGTCGGCGTTTTCGGGATTGCGCACTTCCGCGCGCTTGAAGCGCTCGAGGGCTTGCACCCAGTTTTTCTCTTCCACGGCCTTCTTGCCCGCGGCGTAGTCCGCGTCGCGCCTGGAGGCGTCGGGATCCGTTTCCTCCGGATCGGCGCGCGCGCTTGGTGCCGTTGCCGTCAGGACAACGAGGGCGATCGCCGCGACGAGCGTCCTCATGGCATTTCCCTGCGAAGAAACTGGATCATCTCCACCGTCGCCTCCCGATTCGCCTTGCGATCGTACATGTCGAACCCATGAAACAAGCCCGGGAACATTTTAATCCGGACCGGGCGCTCGAAAATCGAGGGTTGTGGCGGACGCGCTATCATTCCTCCGATGAGCACCCCCACCGACACCAAGAACATGGCCGTTTTCTGCGACTTCGAAAACGTCGCGCTCGGCGTGCGCGAGGCGAAGTACGCGCAGTTCGACATCAGCAAGGTCCTCGAGCGCCTGCTCCTCAAGGGCAGCATCGTGGTGAAGAAAGCCTACTGCGACTGGGAGCGCTACAAGGAATTCAAGGCGCCCATGCACCAGGCCTCCTTCGAGCTGATCGAGATCCCGCATGTGCGCATGTCCGGCAAGAACTCCGCCGACATCCGCATGGTGGTCGACGCGCTCGACCTCTGCTACACCAAGGCGCACGTGGACACCTTCGTGATCGTGAGCGGGGATTCGGATTTCTCGCCGCTGGTGAGCAAGCTGCGCGAGAACGACAAGACCGTGATCGGCATCGGCGTGAAGAAGTCCACTTCCGACCTGCTCATCGCCTGCTGCGACGAATTCATCTACTACGACGACCTCGTGCGCGAGCAGAAGTCTCGCAAGCCCACCCCCACTCGACGCAAAGCTCCAGCGAAAAGCTCTCCCTCTCCCTTGGGAGAGGGCCGGGGAGAGGGTCATGCACCGGAGGACGGGGCCAAGCAGCAGGAAGCCCTCGACCTCGTCCTCGAGACCGTCGAGGCGCTGGCCGACGAGCGCGGCGGGGACGAGCCCATCTGGGGCTCGATGGTGAAGCAGGCCCTCAAGCGCCGCAAACCCGGCTTCAACGAGAGCTACTACGGCTTCCGCTCCTTCAACCAGCTCCTCGAGGAGGCGCGCTCACGCAACTTGCTGACCCTCGAGCGCGACGAGAAGTCCGGCGGGTACCGCGTCCGGACGGTGGTGGAGTAGCGCTGCCCGAAGCGTTTCGGTGGGTGTATCCTCCACTCGCGTTCACAACCAGGGGACAAATCATGAAAACGATCGTGCTTTCCACGCTCGCCGTCCTGGCACTCTCCGGCTGCGCCGCGATGGCCCCGGAACCCGCATCCAAGGAGATGAAAATCGCCTTCGATATTACCGACGGCAACACCCAGGCGCTCCTCCTCAAGCTCACGGTCATCGACCTCACGCGCAAGCAGCTGCTCGAGAAGGGCATCACCCCGAAGATGGTGATCGCGTTCCGCGGCGATGCGTCCTATTTCACCCAGACCAACCTGGCGATGGTGAAAGAGGCCGATCGCGCCGACGCCCTCGCCATCGCCACCAAGCTCAAGGCCCTGCGCAAGGCGAGCGGCGTCGAGGCACTGGAGCAGTGCAACGTGCCCCTCGCCTCGCGCAAGCTCAAGCCCGCCGACTTGATGCAGGAGGTGAAGCTCGTGCAAAACGGCTGGATCTCGTTGGCCGAGTACCAGGCGAAGGGGTACAGCTACATCGTTCCGTGAGGTGTCAGGCCGGGTGCGCGGGCATCTTCTTCATCGCCTCGGCCATCTCCTTCTGGCTGACGTCCCGCATGTGCGTCCCGACCGACCAGTGATGGCCGAACGGATCGTCGATCTGCCCGTAGCGGTCGCCCCAGAACTGGTCGGAGACCGGCATGGTCACCTTCGCGCCCGCTTTCACCGCGCGTGCGACGAACGCATCGGTGTCGTCCACGTAAAGGTGAATGGTCACCGGTGAGCCCTTGAGCGCCTTGGGGCCCAGCGAGCCCCATTCGGGGTTTTCATCGGCGAGGAAGATCGCGCAGCCGCCGATCCGAATGCTCGCGTGCATGATCTTGCCGCCCGGGCCGGGCATGCGGCCTTCCTCCACCGCGCCGAACGCCTTCTTGTAGAACTCGATCGCCTGCGCGGCGCCCGCGCAGACGAGGTGCGGGGTAACGGCGGTCATTCCTTCGGGGATGGGTTTGACTTTCGGCATCGCTTTCTCCTTGGAAAGTATTGAAATTCCCCCAATCGGCATCCATTCTCTCACCCATGCCGTGGCTCCTCATCGTATTCCTCACCGCGCTATTCGTCGCATGGGTAGTCGCGGAGCCATTCCTTGTGGAGCGGCGGCGACAGCGGGTGCGCGCGCAGCCCTTCCCCGCGGCCTGGCGCGGGATCCTCGACCGGCGAGTCCCGTATTTCCGCCTCCTTCCGCGCGATCTCCAGGCCCAGCTCGAGGGCCACATCCAGGTGTTCGTGGCCGAGAAATCCTTCATCGGCTGCGGCGGCCTCGAGATCTCCGACGAGATGCGGGTCGCCATCGCCGCGCAGGCTTGCCTGCTGATCCTCAATCGCAAGTCGGACTACTTCCCGAAACTCGCGCAGATCCTCGTCTATCCGGGCGCGTTCCTCGTCGAGCGCTTGCGGCCCGAGCCCTCGGGCGTGCTGCAGGAGGAAAGGCACGCGCTCTCGGGTGAGTCCTGGACGCACGGCCAGGTCGTGATCTCCTGGGAAGACGCGCTCGAAGGCGCGGCCATCGTGGACGACGGCCGAAACGTGGTGATCCACGAATTCGCGCACCAGCTCGACCAGCAGAAGGGCTACGCCAACGGCGCCCCGTGGCTCGGGCGGCGCGATCGCTATCCGCGCTGGTCGCGCGTGCTGACCGAGGAGTTCGCGCGGTTGCAGCAACAGGCAATGATCGGCGAGCCTTCGCTGTTCAACTACTATGGCGCGACCAACCCCGCCGAATTCTTTGCGGTAGTCTCGGAAGTCTTCTTCGAGCAGCCGCGCGCGATGGCGTCGATGCACCCCGCGCTGTATGCGGAGCTTCGAAGCCTGTACCGGGTGGATCCCCTGGGTTGGTTGGAAAGGAGCACGGCATGAAAGTCGGAATTCTCGGATCGGGAGACGTCGCCAAGGTCCTCGCCGGCGGCTTTCTCAAGCATGGGCACGAGGTGATGATGGGCACGCGCACGCCCTCCAAGCTCGCCGACTGGGGACGGCAGAATCCGCAGGTCCACGTCGAGAGCTTTGCCTCCGCCGCGAATTTCGGCGAGCTGGTCGTGCTCGCGGTGAAGGGTGCGGCGGCCGCCCAGGCGCTGGCCGCGGCGGGTGCGGGCGCGCTGGCGGGCAAGCCCGTCATCGACGCCACCAATCCGATTGCCGACGCGCCGCCCACCAACGGCGTGCTCCGGTTCTTCACGAACCTCGACGAGTCGTTGATGGAGCGGCTCCAGGCGGATTTCCCTGAGGCGCACTTTGTGAAGGCGTTCAATTCCGTGGGCAACGCGCGCATGGTCAACCCCGTGTATGCGGGCGGCAAGCCGACCATGTTCATCTGCGGCAACGACGACGCGGCGAAGAAGACCGTTACCGGGATCCTCGATCAGTTCGGCTGGGAAGCCGAGGACATGGGCCAGGTCGAAGCCGCCCGCGCGATCGAGCCGCTTTGCATCCTGTGGTGCATCCCCGGCTTCCTGCGCAACGAGTGGACCCACGCCTTCAAGCTGTTGAAGTAGTAGCGCCGCGTCCTCTCAGGGGAGTTTCTCCGTTTCAAGTTGCCGGCGCAGCGCGGTCTTCAGCACCTTGCCGTAGTTGTTCTTCGGTAGGGCGTCGACGAACCGGTACTCCTTCGGGCGCTTGAAGCGCGCGATGTTGTCGAGGCACACCGCTTCCAGAACGCCCGGGCCCACCGGCGCGCCCGCGGCGACGACGAACGCCACCACCTCTTCGCCCCATTCGGGATGGGGCCGCCCGACCACCGAAACCTCGCGCACCCCGGGGTGCTTGAGGAGGACTTCC
>JBGOST010000095.1:0-7173 GCA_041476125.1 Usitatibacter sp.
ATGGCCTCGAACAGCGGCTCGATCTGCGCGGCGAGGTCCTCGGGCATCGCCTGGCGCGTGGCCTTGTATTGCGGATAGATGTCGTCGCGAAAGGTCTTGCCCTTGGGGTCGAAGACCGCGGCGATATAATCGGAGGGAAAATCCTGCTTGAGCTTCTTGAGCATGTTGATCACGCCGAGGATCGCGCCCGTGGGCTCGCCGCCGGGGCTGCGAAACTCCGGCAAGGCGTGAAAGGCGCGGTAGAGGTAGCTCGAGGCGTCGACGAGCAGCAGGCGCTTTTTATTCGTGTCGTTCATTTCTTCCCGAGGACGCGGCTATGGCCATCACATCCCCCAAGGTTCCGAGTCCCTCGGATCCGCAGCTCGTGAAGCGCTCGCAGGCGTCGGCGCGCGAGGCGTGGCGGATGTTCGAGATTATCGCAGAGTTCGTCACCGCGACCGAAAGGCTGCAGGCGATCCAGCCCGCGGTGGCGATCTTCGGCAGCGCGCGCACCACGCCCGAGCATCCGTACTACGGTGTGGCCGAAGACATCGGGCGCCGGCTCTCGGAAGCGGGGTTCTCGGTGATCTCCGGCGGCGGGCCCGGCATCATGGAAGCGGTGAACAAGGGGGCCTTCGAGGGCGCGAGCCCGAGCGTGGGCCTGAACATCCAGCTGCCGCACGAGCAGCACGAGAATCCCTACCAGGACGTTTCGCACACGTTCCAGCATTTCTTCGCGCGCAAGGTGATGTTCGTGAAGCTCTCGTGCGCCTTCGTGATGATGCCGGGCGGCTTCGGCACCCTCGACGAGCTGATGGAGGTGCTGACACTGGTGCAGACCGGGAAGATCCGCAAGGTGCCGGTGATCCTGGTGAATTCGGCCTACTGGAAGGGGCTTCTCGACTGGATTCGCGGGCAGCTCGTCGCCGACGGCATGATCGGAGTAGAGGACCCGGATCTCCTTACGGTGATCGACGATCCGCAGGCCGTCGTCGACGCCATCTTCGAGCACTACCATTCGCGTGGATTCGAGCCCTCGCCCTCGGAACGAGAGGCGGAACTCGCGCTCTAACCTGATACACTCCGCGTCCCCAAAGAGACCCCCCATGCGAATCCTGATTGCTGCGATTTTCCTCGCCATGGCGCTGCCGGCCGCCGCACAGTCGGGAGCCCGCCCCCGCCCGCCGGGTGCCGTGCCTCTCGACGAACCGCCCCCTCCGCCGGCCATGACGGACCCCGCGCTCCAGCCGCAGGTCACGGTGCGCACCGAAGGCGACCAGGAGGTCCAGGAATACCGCGTGAAGGGCAAGCTCTACATGCAGCGCGTGAAGCCGAAGAATGGCCCGGCTTATATCCTCATGGATCACCGCGGCGACGGGACTTTCTCGAAGCTCGACAACACGATCGACAGCCAGATTCGCGTGCCGCAGTGGGTATTGGTGGAATTCTGATCTCGCGGGTCGATAACCAGAACTAGAAGGAAGTACAGGGAGCATGTCGGTTTTCACGCCGGTTTCGGCCGCGGAGGCACGCGCGCTTCTCGGCCACTACTCGCTTGGCGAGCTCGAGCGGCTCGAGGGCATCGCCCAGGGCGTGGAGAACACCAACTATTTCCTCACGAGCACGACGGGCGAATATGTCCTCACGCTCTTCGAGCACATCCCGAGGGCCGACCTGCCGTTCTACGTGGGGCTCATGGACCACCTTGCGCACCACGAGGTCACGTGCCCGGCGCCGATGCGCATGGACAACGGCGAGATGATCGCGGAAGTGAACGGCAAGCCCGCTTGCATCGTGACGCGCCTGCCGGGGTCGCCCAATGCGCATCCGGACGCGAGCGTGTGCCGCGAAGCCGGGCACATCCTCGCGGGAATCCACGTGGCGGGCGTGGATTACGACGCCGCGCTCGACAACTGGAGAGGACGGGCGTGGCGCGAGAGTTTCGCCGAGGCCGTGAAACCGAAGCTCTCGCGCGGCGAGAACGACCTCATCGACGCCGAGAATCGCTACCAGGCGATCCACGACGATTCGATCCTGCCCCGGGGCGTGATCCATGGCGATTTCTTCCACGACAACGTGCTCTGGGACGAGGAGGGCAACGGCGGGGTGATCGACTTCTATTTCGCATGCGACGACGCGCTGCTCTACGATGTCGCGATCGGCGTGAACGACTGGTGCGTGAACCCCGACGCCACCCTCGACACCGAGCGCTCGCGCGCCTTCATCGCCGGGTACGAGACGCTGCGCCCGCTGGAGGAATTCGAGCGCGGCCTCTGGCCGGTGATGCTGCGCCGGGCGGCGCTGCGCACCTGGCTGGGACGCCTGGGCTACAACCATTTCCCGCGCGATTCCGAAATGACGATTCCCAAGGACCACCCGTTCTCGCGCCGCCTCCTCGAACACCACGTCTCCCGGGCGCACGCGCTCGAGGACACATTGGCCTAGCGGATCGATGGACTCGAGCATGAAGGTCGTCGAGCTCAAGGCTTCGCGCGGCGCGGGGTGGCTGCGGGAAGCTTTCGGGTTCTTCCGCGGCGCCCCGCTCGCGTGGATCAGCATGTGCTCGGGCTGGCTCGCGATCACATTCACGCTCATCTACGTGCCGCAGATCGGGCTCGTGATCGCCAATTTCCTCCAGCCGGTGTTCTTCGCGAGCTTCGCCATCGCGGGGTTCAAGCAGGCCGCGGGAGAGAAGCTCACCATGGCGGATCTCTTCACGGGGTTCAAGCGCAACCTGAGGGCGCTCGTCACGCTGGGCGCGGTGCTCCTGCTGGCGCAGATCGCGATCTACCTCTTCATGTGGCTCGTGGGGCTGCCCACGGCGGGAAGCGGCGATCGCGTCGTCACTGTCGCCGAATACCTGGAGCTCCTGGAGGGCAAGGAATGGATCCTCCTCTCGGGGTTCGTGCTCACGATGATGGTCAAGGGCGCGCTGTGGTTCGCCCCGCCGCTCATCGCCTTCCACGGCATGGAGACGATGCAAGCCATGCGCTGGAGCCTGTACGCGGCGGTCTCCAACCTGGGCGCGATGCTCGTGTACGGAATCGCGCTGGTGGTGCTCCTCTTCATCATCTGGGTGCCGATGGCGCTCGGCATCTACTTCGCCCTGCTCGGGTTCGTCGTCGTGATCCCGGTGATGGCGATCAGCACCTACATCGGCTATCGCGAGGTGTTCGAGGGCGACGCCGTCAAACCGCAGTGAGCTTCGCGTACTGGAGTGCCAGCCACTTGGTGCCCTCGGAAGCGAAGCGAACCTGCACCCGCGCGTCGAGGCCGCGGCCCTCGAAATCGATCACCACGCCGTCGCCGAACTTGGCGTGGCGCACGTTCTGCCCGATCGAGAACGGCAGCTCGTCGGGGCGCTGCATCTCGAATCCCGCTCGCGTCACGTTGCGGTAGCGGTTCGGATCCGCGGCCGGGGCCCGCCCGCCGCCGGATGCCCAACCCGCCGGCCCCGTGGACAGAGCCCGTTTTCCGGCGCCCCAGCCAGACTGGGCATCGCCTCCGAAAAACCGGATCTGTCCCCGGTTCTCCGGCAGGACGATCCATTTGCACAGCGCGGGCGGCACCTCTTCGACGAAGCGCGACACGATGCCGTAGCGCGGCTGGCCGTGGAGCATGCGGCTGCCGGCATAGGACAGGTACAGCCGCTTGCGCGCGCGCGTGATGGCGACGTACATGAGGCGGCGCTCCTCCTCGATGCCGCCGTCCTCGAGCATGCTGTTCTCGTGCGGGAAGAGCCCCTCCTCGAGGCCCGAGAGGAAAACCGCGGAGAACTCCAGCCCTTTCGCGGAATGCACCGTCATCAGCTGCAGCGCATCCTGCCCCGCCGCGGCCTCCCTCTCGCCCGCTTCGAGGCTCGCGTGGGCGAGGAACGCCGCGAGGATCTGCTGCTCGGGCGTGCCCATGCCCGCCACATCCTCCTGCGCCTCGCCGGCCGGCTCGAGCCCGTGCTCGAAATCGTCGGCGAAGAGCGCGGCCGCGTTGATGAGCTCGTGCAGGTTCTCGAGGCGATCCTGGCCGTCCTTCTCCGCGGCGTAGTAGTCCTTGAGGCGGCTCTTGTCGAGCGTTTCCTCGATGAGCTCGGGCAGGGTCAACGTCTCCGCGGACTTGCGCAGCGCATCGATGACGGCGATGAACTGAGCGATGGCCGAGCCGCTGCGTCCGCCGACGATCCCCGAGCGCGACGCGTGCATGAGGCTTCCCATGCCGCGCTCGCCGGCCTCCTGCAGCTGCTCGATGGAGCGCGTGCCGATCCCGCGCGGCGGGAAATTCACCACGCGCGAGAAGGCCGTGTCGTCGTCGGGGTTGGCGGCAAGCCGCAGGTAGGCGAGCGCGTGCTTCACCTCCTGGCGCTCGAAGAAGCGTAGCCCCCCGTAGACGCGATAGGCGAGGCCGGCGCGAAAGAGCGCGTGCTCGAGGATGCGCGACTGCGCGTTGGAGCGGTAGAGAAGCGCCATGTCGGAGAGCGCGATGCCCTCGCGGTTCAGCGCCTTCACCTCCTCGACGATGAAGCGCGCCTCCTCGTCGTCGTTGGCCGCGGCGTAGACGCGCAGCGGCTCGCCCTTGCCCTCGCTGGTCCAGAGGTTCTTGCCGAGCCGCGCCTTGTTCTGCGCGATGATCGCGTTGGCCGCGTCGAGGATGTTGCCTTGCGAGCGGTAGTTCTGCTCCAGCTTCACGACTTCGTCGACGCCGAAGTCGCGCACGAACTCGTTCATGTTGCCGACTTCGGCTCCGCGGAAGCGGTAGATCGACTGGTCGTCGTCTCCTACGGCGAAGACACATCCGTTCGATCCCGCGAGAAGCTTGATCCACTTGTACTGCAGCTTGTTGGTGTCCTGGAACTCGTCGACCAGGATGTAGCGGAAGCGGTTCTGGTAGTGCTGCAGCAGGTTCAGGTGCTGCGTGAGCAGCTCGTAGGTGCGCAGCAGCAGCTCGGCGAAGTCGACCACGCCCTCGCGGTTGCACTGCGCGTCGTAGTCGGCATGGAAGGCGACCATGCGCCGCGTGAATTCGTCCCCGGCCTCGACCGCGTTGGCGCGCAGCCCCGCCTCCTTCGCGGTGTTGATGAAGCCCTGCAGCTGGCGCGGCGGGAACTTCTCCTCGTCCAGGCCCTGCCCCTTCGCCAGCCGCTTTACGAGCGAGAGCTGGTCGGCGGAGTCGAGAATCTGGAAGAGCTGCGGCAGGCCCGCGTCGCGATGGTGGGCGCGCAAGAGCCGGTTGCACAAGCCATGGAACGTCCCGACCCACATCCCGCGCGTATTGATCGGCAGCATCGCCGAGAGCCGCGTGAGCATCTCGCGCGCGGCCTTGTTGGTGAAGGTCACCGCGAGGATCCCCGCGGGGCCCACCTCGCCCGTCTGGATGAGATGGGCGATGCGCGTGGTGAGCACGCGCGTCTTGCCGCTGCCCGCGCCGGCGAGGATGAGCGCGCACTGGCGCGGCAGCGTGACCGCCTTGCGCTGCTCGGGATTGAGGTTGTCGAGAATGTTCGCCATGCCGCGATTTTCTCATGCGCGATATGGGAGTCTCGCCCTCATATTCCAAAAAAAAGAGGGCGCCGAAAAGGCGCCCCCCGGGGGAAGCTCCTCGATCAGGGCATCCGGGTGATGGTGGGAACCTGCACGCCCTTCACGGTGCGCAGGTTTGCCATGAGGGCGCGCGCCTCGCTTTCGCCGGCGATGCCGCGAACCGCGACGGTGAATTCCCCTTCGCGCCCGCTCAGCTCCGACGGATAGCCGCTCGCGCGCAGCGTGCGGTTCAACGCCAGGGCTTGGTCGCGCGCGGGGAAGGCCCCCGCCGTCACGCGCCATTTGCCGCCGACGCGCGCGGCCGGCCCGTCCTTCGAGATTTCGGTCTCCTGCGACCAGATCGCGATCTGCTTCTCGTCGACCTTGGCCACCGCCGGCGCCCCGTCGCGCGGCTTCTGGTAGAAGTCGAGCGGCTGGTCGAGCGTCACGGTCGGGTGACCCTCGGCGCCCACGGCGATCTTGCCCTCGAGGAGGCACACCAGGTCGCGCTCGTCGGTGGATTTTCCCCACAGGTCGGTGCCGCGGATTCCCGCGGTGACGTTCTTCACCTTGATCGTGACGTCGCGCTTCTGCGCCTTGCGAAGCGCATCGGTGGTAAAGCGAAAGGCGCCGCTCAGCACCGAGAGCGTCGCGCGAAAGATGCCGCGCTGCTCGCTCTTGTCGATCGAGAATTGCGCATTCTCGCCGAGCTTCACCGCGCTTCCCTCGGCCATCTTCAACTGCACGCGCGCGTTGGCTCCGGTGCGAAGCCGGTCCGCGGGCTGCAGCGTGGTGCCGGGCGTGAGCGGCACCGCGCTCCCGCCGCGCTCGAGCCACGCGGGGTACTGCACCGCCTCTACCACCGCCGTTTGCGCCAATGCGCTTCCCGCTCCGAGCGCCAGCATCAACGCCGCGAGCCTGTGAATCGTCGACTTCTTCATGTCGTCTCCCCTCGAATGTCTACCCGAAGCATTACGTTCGCGGCGCGGTTCCGGATGCATGCTCGCAAAATGCCCGAGACTGCGCGTCAAATCAAGGGTTTGGGGATGGGCGCCTGCTATAATTTCCCCTCGAAAAACGCTCTCGCGCCGCGATCCCCTCCCATGGACCCGCAATACCATCCCCGGGCACTCGAGCCCCAGATCCAGAAGGAGTGGGCCGAGAGCCGCGCATTCGTCGCCCCCGAGGCTTCCGAGAAGCCCAAGTACTACTGCGTCTCGATGCTGCCATACCCTTCAGGGAAGCTGCACATGGGGCACGTGCGCAACTACTCTATCAACGACGCGCTCTACCATTTCATGCGCATGAAGGGCTGGAACGTCCTCATGCCGATGGGCTGGGACGCTTTCGGCCTTCCCGCCGAGAACGCCGCGATGGCCAACGGCGTTCCGCCCGCGAAGTGGACCTGGGACAACATCGCCTACATGAAGCAGCAATGCCAGGCGATGGGCTGGGCGATCGACTGGACGCGCGAGGTGGCGACCTGCTCGCCCGACTACTACCGCTGGAACCAGTGGTTCTTCCTGCGTCTGCTGGAGAAGGGTCTCGTCTACAAGAAGACGGGCGTAGTGAACTGGGACCCGGTCGACATGACCGTGCTCGCCAACGAGCAGGTGATCGACGGGCGCGGCTGGCGTACCGGCGCCCTGGTCGAGAAGCGCGAGATCCCGATCTGGTACATGCG
>JBGOST010000096.1:0-7166 GCA_041476125.1 Usitatibacter sp.
CGCGCTTGCATCGTCATCGCGTTCGTCGCCCTCGCATACTTCGTGGCGACCGGGCGCATGCCGCAGGCACTCTACGCCTGGTTGCGCTGGCTCCCGGTGGCCGCGCTGCCGCTGCCGATCGCCCAGGCGCTCGCCGGCGGATCGATACCGGTCGCTGCGCTGGTTTCGGCGCTTCGCCCCGGAACGGCGTTCGCGTCCGACCTGCGCGGCGTCGACACCACCTATCCCTTCGTCGCGATCACGCTCGTCGGCGCCGCGGCCGGGGGCGGGATCGAGCCGTGGTTCTACGGCGCGGCGGTCGCGATCTTCGCCTGGGCGCTCGTTGACCGGATGCCTCGCGCGCGCTGGCGCGCCGGGATCGCGCTCATCGCCGCCGGCGTCGCGGTGGGGTACGGCGTACAACGCGGCCTGTGGCTGCTGCAGGCGGAGCTCGAGGAGCTCGACTACGAGGTGCTCACGGGCTTCTTCGCGCCGAAGCCCGATCCGTTTCGCGAGCGCACGCGTATCGGGGACCTCGGGCGCATCAAGCTGAACGACCGCATCGTGATGCGCGTGGAGGCGGAAGGCGTGCGCCCGCAGAGCATCCTGCTGCGCGAGAACGCGTTCGACCGCTACCTGGGCGGCGAATGGAAAACCTCGCAACGCTCTTTCCAGGCGGTGCCGGGACAGGGCGATCGCTGGGTGCTGCGCGAGGGTTCCGCGCAGCGCCACCTCACCCTGCGCCGCTCGATTCCCGGCGGCGAAGCGCTGTTGCCGCTGCCGGCGGGATGGCTCGCGATCGAGCATCTCGCCGCGGCAACCGTGGAGGCGCTGCCCACCGGGGCGGTGCGCGTCAAGGGCACGCCGCGTTTCGTGTCGATGCGCGTGGGCTACGACGAAACGGGGTCGGGCCAGGCGCCGCTCGAAGGCGACCTCCACGTGCCCGACGCCCTGGGTCCGGTGCTCGACCAGGTCATCGCGGAGCATCGGCTCGCGAAGCCGTCGCCGCGGGATACGGTGGCCGCAATCGAGCGCTTCTTCGCCGAGCGGTTCTCCTACTCGCTAAACCTCTCGAGCCCCGGCAATGAAGGAACCTCGCGGACGATCGCGCAATTCCTCCTCAAGGATCACAAGGGCCATTGCGAGTTCTTCGCGACCGGGACGACGTTGCTGCTTCGCCGCGCCGGCATTCCCGCGCGCTATACGGTGGGTTACTCGGCGCAGGAATACAGCGCGCTCGAGCGCGCCTTCGTCGTGCGCCACCGGCACGCGCACGCGTGGACGAGCGCCTTTGTCGACGGGGGATGGGTGACCGTCGACACCACCCCCGCGCGCTGGGCCGAGGAGGAAGGCGAGGCTGCCCGCAGCGCCTTCGCATCCCTGCTCGACACCTTCTCGTGGGCCATCGACCGTGTCGTGAAATGGTGGCTCGATACTCCCGCGGAGAGCTTCGCGATCGCGCTGGCGGCGCTCGTCGCGCTGGCGATCGGGGTGCCGGCGGCGGCTCGCGCGCGCCGAAAATGGTTGCGTCGACGACGCCCGGGCGCCGCGGCAGCTTCGACGCGTGCCACGACTGCGTGGAATGCGGTCGAGTCGGCGCTCGCGAGGCAAGGGCACTTGCGCGAGCGCGGCGAGACGGTGCGGGAATGGGTGCGCCGCCTTCAGGGCGACTTGCGCCTGGCCTCGTGGCGCGAGGAACTCAACGCCCTGGCGCGCGCCTACTATCGCGTGCGCTTCGACCCGGCCGAATCGCCTCTGCGCGCGGAAGATTTCGTCCGCGACGCGGATCGATTCCGCCGTCGCGTCGCCAAGCTGCAAATCGGCTGAAAGCGAAGGCTCCTTACGCGGACCCGCGGCAAATGCGGATTATTACGCGCTGGCGCGCCGCACTCTTCCAGCGAACCCGGGGGGGGCGGGGCGGAAGATCACCCACCTGAACCCCGTGAAAGGAACGCCCATGAAAAACTCCCATGCCCTCGCCGCCCTCGCCCTCCTCGCCGCGGCCATGCAGGCGACAACAGCCGTTGCCGCGCCCGACAAGATCAACCAGTGCAAGGCGATCACTCAATCGGGGTCCTACGTGGTGACCAAGAACCTCAATGCCAGCGGCGATTGCCTGGTGATAAACGCCGATTTCGTCACCATCGACCTTGACGGCTTCGTGATCGAGGGAAACGGCACCGGGGGCGGAATCACCGACCTGGGCGCTTTCACCAACGTCGGCGTCACGGTGCGCAACGGCACGGTCTCGAACTTCTTCAACGGAATCTCCCTTGCCGCCTCGACGGCCGGGGTGGTCGAGCGCATGACTTCCGTCGGCAACACCAATGTCGGAATCGTATTGGTCAGCGGCATTGTCAGGGACAGCATCGCCACCGGAAACGTGAACAATTCGGGCATCAGCGTGGGCCCTCGAAGCCTCGTCACCGGGAGCAACTCCACGAACAATGACGTCGGCATCGTGACCAACATCGGCTCCACCATCATCGGGAACACGGTCGGATTGAACATCCGTCACGGCATCGTCATGTCCGGGAACGGCACCATCGTCAACAATACGTCGAACAACAACGCCCAACTCGGGATCCACGCGGAGTGCCCCAGCACCGTCATCGGCAATACAGCGGTGGGGAATGGAACGAACCTGAGCCTGGTGGGCGCGGGTTGCGCATCCGACCACAACGCCGCACCTTGACCTGCAGCGCCTAAGGCGCGGGGCCCTACGCGCTCTTCGCGGCGTGGGGCTTGAGCAGGAAAGCGGCGAGCGCGGGCAGCAGGAAGAGAGCGCCCAGCATGTTCAGGAAGAACATGAAGGCGAGAAGGATGCCCATGTCGGCCTGGAACTTGAGCGCGGAGAACGCCCATGTGCCCACGCCGATCGTCATGGTCACCGCGGTGAAGACCATGGCGGTCCCGCGCTCGTTCAACGCTTCGTAGAACGCGGCGGCGAGGTCCTTGCCTTCCTCGAGGTGGCTCTCGATGCGGTCGTAGAGATAGATCCCGTAGTCCACGCCCACACCCACGCCCAGCGCGATCACCGGCAGCGTCGAGACCTTGAGCCCGATGCCCAGCGTGGGCATGAGGGCCTCGCACAGCACCGAGACGATCGCGAGCGGGAACAGGATGCAAAGGGTGGCGCGCAGGCTGCGGAAGGTGAGCATGCACATCACCAGCAGCGCGCCGAAGATGGCGATGTTCATCTCCCAGCGCGCCTTGTCGACGGCTTCGTTGGTCGCCGCCATGACGCCGACGTTTCCGGTGGCGAGCTTGAACTCCACCTTGTCGCTCGGGTTGGCGCGCGCGAAGTTCTTCGCCTCGGCGACCAGGCGCGCGATGGTCTCGCCCTGCTGGTCGGTGGTGTTGACGAGCACCTGCATGTCGCTGCAATCGGGGTTGAGGAGCCCGGTCGAGGTGTCGATCGGCGTCACCGACTGGGCCATCACCTGCGGGTCGCGCGGCAGCTGGCGCCACTTGATGTTGCCTTCGTTGAAGCCCGCGTTGACCATCTTGGCGAGCCCCGGGAGCGAGATCACCGACTGCGTGCCGGGCACGTTCTGCATGTACCAGTCGAAGCGCTCGATGAGGCTCATGACCTCGTACTGGGTGCACGCCCCCTGCACGTTGAGCGTGTGCGCCACCACGCCGAGCGTGTTCACGCCGATCGCGAACTTCTCCACGATCTTCGCGTTGTCGAGGTTGTAGCGCGAGTCGGGCCGCAGCTCCGGCACGCCGATGCCGTAGTCGCCGACCTTGAGCTTGGTCGCCTGGTAGAGGCCGGCCGCGAGGATCGCGAGCGCGAGCGCGATGATCGCGCTGGCGCGAGCGCGAATCACGCAGCGCGAGGCCGCCTGCCACATGCGATGGGCGCGGTTTTCCTGGTAGGCCTCCTTCTGCATCGTGGTCTTTGAAAGCGTGAGGTACGAGAGCAGGATCGGCAGCATCATCTTGTTGGTGATGATCATCCAGCCCACGCCGAGGGACGCGGTGATGCCCAGCTCGCGCACGATGTCGATCGGGATCATCATGATCACCGCGAAGCCGAGCACGTTGGTGAGCAACGCGAGCGTGCCGGGGATGAAGAGCTTGGCGAAGGAGCGCCGGGCGGCGGTGAGGCCGTCCGCGCCCGAAATCACTTCGCGTTCCCACGTCTTGGTCATCTGCACCGCGTGCGAGACGCCGATCGAGAAGATGAGGAAGGGCACCAGGATCGACAGCGGGTCGATGCCGAAGCCCAGGAGCGGCAGCGTGCCCAGCAGCCAGAGCACCGGCATCATCGCGACCACCAGGGCCACGAGCGTGAGCTTCACGTCCTTCACGAACCAGAGCATCAGGACGAGCGTGATGAGGAAGGCGATGCCGAAAAAGACGATCACCCCGCGCGCGCCGTCGCGGATGTCGCCTATGGCCTTGGCGAAGCCGATGATGTGCACGGTGTGGCGCTCGCTCGTGTACTTCGCGCGCAGCTCCTCGAGCTTTCCCGCGAATTCGAAATAATCGAGGCGCTTGCCGGTCTGCGGGTCGATCTCGAGCAACCCCGCGCTCACCAGCGCCCCCGAGAAGTCGGTGGCCACGGTGCGGCCCACTTCGGTCGACTTGTTCACGTTGGCGCGGACCGTCGCCAGATCCGCGTCGGTGCCCTGGAAGGTCGCCGGGATCACGTTGCCGCCCGAGAAGCCCTCCTCGATCACCTCGATGAAGCGCGTGTTGGGCGTGAAGAGCGACTTGACCGACGGGCGATCGACTCCGTTCAGCAGGAATACATCGTCGGTCAGGCGCTTCAGCTTCGTCATGTACTCCTTGTTGAAGATGTCGCCATCCTTCTGCACCAGCGCGATCGCCACGCGGTTGGCGCCGCCGAACACCTTCTCGTATTCGCGGTAGACCTGCATGTAGGGGTGGCTGAGCGGCACCATCTTGCTGAAGCCCGCGTCGACCGCGAGGCGCGATGCCGAAACGGCGAAGAGGGCGGTGAGGATCGCGAACACCGTGAGCCACGCCTTGCGATGGTCGAAGATGACCGACGCAACGGCCTGGATCAGCGAATCGACCTTCATTGCAGGGGAACCCGGGGCTTTCCGGAGGCGAACGGCACCTGGCGCGCGCCGGCCTCGCCCAGGAGCAGCAAGGTATCGGGGGCTCCCGCAAGCGGCTTCGCGAACCCTTTGGTGGTGCCGCTCTTGATCGGGACGAACGACCGCCCCTGGTCGCGGCTCACCAGCGCGGTGCCCGCCGACCCCGCGAGGACGAGGGCCCCGTCGGACAGTTTTTCACCGCCCATGAGGGTGGCCGTGGAAGGATTGTCAACCTGCGTCCAGCTCTTGCCCTTGTCGGCCGAGCGGTAGATGCGCCCGCGCATGCCGAAGGCGACGACCGCCCCGTCGTCGGTCACCAACGCTCCGAAGAACGAGCCCTTGTAAGGCGAGGCAATCGTCGACCAGGTCTTGCCCCAGTCGTTGGAGGACAGGATCGTCCCGGCCTCTCCGAGGATGAGCAGGCTGCCCTGGCCCAGCTCGAGGATCGCGTTGAAATGCTTGTCGTCGGCGGTGATCTTGCGGGGCGTCCAGGTCTTCCCCGCATCCACGCTCTCGTAATAGGCCCCGTAGGCGCCCACCGCGATCGCGAAATCCTTCTTGACGAAGATCACGTCGAGGAGTGGGCGCTGTTCCTTCGGCGCCGCGAACTGCTGCGTCCAGGTCTCGCCGCCGTCCCTCGAGGTGAGGATCACGGAGTCGTGCCCGACCACGATCCCCAGCTGGTCGTCGAGGAAATCGATCGCTGTCAGCAGCGGCGCGTTGGGCGCCTTCGCGCGCCTCCAGTGGGCGCCGTGGTCGTCGGACAAGACGATGTAACCGCGGTCGCCCACGGCCACGATGCGATTGCCGAAGCGCTCGGCGTCGAGCAGCAGCAGGCGCTGCATCGTCGTCTCCGACACCGGTCCGGAAGCGGGCAGGACCTCGCCCGGCGACGCGGCCCAGGCCCAAAAAACGATGCCGCAGCCAAGGGCTGCGGCACCGAGGAGCTTCTTCACGAAGGGGCCGGCTGTCTCGGGCTAGCGGGTGCCTACGCCACGAAGGTTGGAAGGCGTGTAGTCCCCGGCGGTGCGCTTGATGGGCTCGTAGATGAGCTTCTCCTCGTTGCGCAGGCCCATCGCGATATAGCGGCCCGATTGCAGGTCGTTGTGGACCTCCACCGTGCCGAAGAACATCGGCACGTTGTACCAGTCCTCGTTGTGGAATTCCGCGAAGCGCCACAGGTCGCCTCTCCCGTCGTACTTGTCGATCGCGAGGATGGCCCAGCTATCCTCGTCGATGTAGTACGTGCGGCGAGCGTAGATGTGGCTCGTGCCCGGCTTCAACGTGGAGTCGACCACCCACACGCGATGCAGCTCGTAGCGGGCGAGGTCCTGGTTCAAGTGCCCGGCCCTGAGGACGTCGGAATACTTGAGCTTCGGGTCCGTGAGCCTGTACGAGTTGTAGGGAACGTACATCTCGCGCTTGCCGAGGAGCTTCCAGTCGTAGCGGTCGGTCGCGCCGTTGAACATGCCGAAGTCGTCGTTGGTCCGCAGGCCGTCGGCGGCGGTTCCGGGGTTGTCGTAGGCGACGTTGGGGGCGAGGCGCACGCGCCGCTGCCCCGGGTTGTAGGTCCACGCGCTGCGCGGCTCCTTCGCCTGGTCCACCGTCTCGTGCACCAGCAGGATCTGGCCCGCGAGGCGCGCGGGCGCCGTCGTGCTCTGCAGGTAATTCAGCTTCTTGTTCGGCTCGCGCTGCGCGGCGGGCTTGGAGCAGTTGCCATACGAAAAGTCGTACTCGTACTCGAACTTCACCAGCGAGTAGTCGCCGGTTCGCGTGACCGCGGCCTGCGCCCAGTTCTGCGCGAAGGTGTCGCCCGTGTAGCGCAGCTCGGTATTCCAGATCGCTTCGTTGCCGTTCTTCGGGATCGGGAACGGAATGCCGCCGCTGCAGCCGACCACACCGTTGCCGCCCGGGGCGAGCAACGCCTTGGCGGCGCATTCCTTCGTCTCGTTGTAGTGGCACTGGGGAAAGGCGGCGCTGCGGCGCGTCGGATACACGATCATCTTGTAGTCGGGATACTTCTTGATCATCGCGATCTCACCCGGCGACAGGTTGTCCTTGTACTTGTCGACGTTGCCCTGGTCGATGGTGAAGAGCGGGCGATCGGCCGCGTAG
>JBGOST010000097.1:0-7165 GCA_041476125.1 Usitatibacter sp.
AGGCGCGGGCGCAACGGGCTGGGCCATCGCGACGACTTCGGGCTTGGGCTCTTCCACCGCAGGCTCCGGCGGCTTCGGCTCGGGCGCGCTTGCGACCGTCGCGGGCGGCGGCGCGATGGGTTCCGCAATCGCTTCGGGCGGGGGCACGGGCCGCGGCTTGGCGTGCGGCCTGCGCGCGCGGCGCGCAGGCGCGGGTGGCGGCGCATCGGTGGCCGTGAAGTCCGCCGCCGGGTCGAGGCTTGCCGTGTAGACCATTCCGGGCTCGTCATCGAGCCCCTCGGTGCGCGGCGGGATTCCGACCAGGATCGCCGCGTGCAGGCCGGCCGATGCCGCAAGGGCCAGCACGGCGACCCGATAGCGGCGGAAAAATGCGGCGACTCGGCCCATGGGCTTTTAGCGGCTCTCGATCGCGATGAGCGTCTGCTCGAGCCGCAGGCCCTTGGAATCGTCGAATGTCACCCGCACCGGCAGGTTGAAACGGTCCTTGGCGAGCCACACCTGCGCCTTCGGTTCGCGCTCGCTCGTGTTGACGCGCTCGTAGTGCAGCGTCTGGAACTCGCCCGCGGGTGTGGTGAGCTTCACCTCCTCCACCAGGCGGTAGGTATAGAACTGCACGTTGCGCCCGTTGGACATCGGCAGCACGACCTCTCCTTCGCGAGGCGCCAGGTTCATGAACTGGTAGAGCAGCGACAGCCGGTCCTGCGTTTCCTTCGGCAGGACCACGGTCTTGTTCTTGCCGCGGAAATCCGAGTACATCACGCCCTTGTTCCAGTCGAAGGTCGCGTGGATGTTGTCGTCGGCGTCCTTCTGGCGGCGCTGGATGAACTCGAGCGGCTGCAGCCCGCGCGCGGTCACATTGCCGCTGCTTTGCGAGGTGAGCTGGTCGTCGAAGAAGATCTTGAGGATGCCCTCGGAGCGCGTGACGCTCTGGATGGAGTAGGTGTCGCCCTTGCGCACGAAGCTTTCGTTCACGCGCCCGATCACCACGCCGGTATGCGTCAATCGATACTCGGTGGTGATCTCGTTCGGCATCGCGCCGGCGCTCGCATAGGCGCACGCGAAGACAGCCGCCGCGGCAAGGATCCTCATTGCTTGTTCCTGGGTGAGACCATGGAGTCCGTTGAAACGCCCGTGTCGCGCACCTGGACGACGCCGTCGCCGGCAAATTCGATTCGCCCCTCGACGAACCAGCGCACGGCCTGCGGGTAGATCCGATGCTCCACACGCAGCACGCGCTCCGCAAGCGTCTCTTCGGTGTCCTCCGCGGTCACGGGAATCGCCGCCTGGATCACGATCGGGCCGTTGTCGAGGGCGGGCGTGACCACGTGGACCGTGGCGCCGTGCACCTTGACCCCCGCCGCGAGCGCCTGGCGATGCGTGTGCAGGCCCGGAAATGCCGGCAACAGCGACGGGTGGATGTTGAGAATGCGCCGCGGAAAGCGCGCGATGAATCCCGGGGTGAAGATGCGCATGAATCCCGCGAGCAGGATCAGCTCCGGGCTCCACGCGTCGATCGCTTCCGCGAGCGCGGCGTCGAACGCCTCGCGCGTGGCGAAGCCGCGATGATCGACGACCCGTGTCGCGAGCCCCTGCGACCCCGCCCACTCGAGGCCCGCGGCGTCCGGGCGATTCGAGACGATCCCGCGCACCTCGATCCCCGTCTTCGCCTCCACCAGCGCGCGCATGTTGCTGCCGCGCCCCGAAAGGTGGATGACGGCGTATTTCACACGACTCTCCCTCTCCCTTGGGAGAGGGCCGGGGAGAGGGTAGAGGCGGCGGTCGTCAGACCACCACCGTCTGCGGCTGTCCCGCTTTTCGCTCCACGATCGCCCCGACCTCGAAGGCCTCCGCGCCGTTCTCGGCCAATGCGTCGATCGTCGCCTTCGCGTCCTCCGCGGCCACGACGAGGACCATGCCGAGCCCGCAGTTGAACGTGCGCTGCATCTCGGCGTCCTCGATGTTGCCCTTGCGCTGCATCCACTCGAAGATCGCGGGGCGCGGCCAGCGGCCCGACTCCAGGCGCGCGCAGGCGTTTTCGGGCAACACGCGCGGGATGTTCTCGGTGAGGCCGCCGCCGGTGATGTGGGCCACGCCCTTCACGTCCACCTTCCCGAGCGTGGCGAGCACCGGCTTCACGTAGATGCGCGTGGGCTCGAGGATCGCCTCGCCCAGCGTTCGATTGCCTTCGAACGAGTCGTAGAGGTCGGCGCCGCTCACCGCCACCACCTTGCGCACCAGCGTGTAGCCGTTGGAATGCAGCCCGCTGGAGGCGAGCCCGATGATCGCATCGCCCACGGCGATCCGGCTGCCGTCGATGATCTTCGACTTCTCCACGAGCCCCACGGCGAAGCCCGCGAGGTCGTACTCGTTCGGGTCGTACATGCCGGGCATCTCGGCGGTCTCGCCGCCGATCAAGGCGCAGTTGGCCCGCTCGCACCCTTCGGCGATCCCCTTCACCACGTCGGCGGCCACGCCCACGTCGAGCTTGCTGCACGCGAAGTAGTCGAGGAAGAAGATGGGCTCGGCGCCGGAGACAAGGATGTCGTTCACGCTCATCGCGACGAGGTCGATGCCGATGGTGTCGTGCTTCTTCAGCCGGAAGGCGATCTTCAGCTTCGTGCCCACGCCGTCCGTGCCCGCGACCATGACCGGGTTCTTGTACTTCTTCGAGACCTCGACCAATGCGCCGAAGCCGCCGATCCCGGTGAGCACCTCGGGGCGCAGCGTCTTCTTCGCGAACGGCTTGATGCGCTCGACCAGGGCGTCGCCCGCGTCGATGTCGACGCCGGCGTCGCGGTAGGTGAGGTGGGTGCCGTTGGAGGAGGCCACGGGGCAGATCCAGTTGATTCGAGAGGCGAAATTTTAGCTGATTTACCCCCCGAACGCCCCTTTATGTGCCGAGCGCTATCGCTTCATCTGGAAGTTGAGCGTGTAGCACCCTTTCCATTCTCCCGGGTTGGGGGCGTATCGCCAGCGCATCAGCGCCCTGCGCGCTTCCTCTTCGAAATCGGCCAGGACCGCGACCTCGCTCGGCAGGTGCGTTCCCAATTCCGTGATCTTCGCGGTCCTCGCAATCCCAGGCGCATACGCTTCCGCGGCAACGTTCGTCACCTCGCCGGAGGCGGCGACTTCGACCCGGGTGTACACGATGGCGTCCTGTTGCGCAAAGCGCATTCGCCGCGGATAGATCACCTCCTCGCGCCGGATCGCCTTGTACACATAGCCTTCCTTCTTCCTGGCCTCCTTCGTGTTCTCGGGCCGCTTCGCGTATGACATGAAGATCTTCGGCTCGTCGCCCTCGAACGCGAATTCAACGCGCGCGGCCACTCTTTCCGCCTTGGGCATGCAAGAGTCCATCGGCACATAGAAGCGCCAGTACGGCACCACCGCCTTGAGAGCGGAAACGAATACCTCGGAAGCCGGCGTATCGGGCTTGTACACGACGCCGCTGAGTGAAGTCGATCCGTCGACCACCGCCTCGATCTCGACCGCTCCCTGCAGTCGGGCCTGAGCGGCCGCCTTGGGGTATTCGGGCCGGACGATCCGGGACGGGGTGCCCCAGAGCGACTGGTCCATCGCGTAGGGAGGATCCGGCTTGGCCGGTTCCTCCGCCACGGCGCAGAACGCGACGAGCGTGCTTAGCCCCGCAGCTTGTAGTCGACGTCGATGCACGCGAAACGCGAGCCTCTGGTCCCTGCCGGCGCGGGGACATAGCGCCACGAGCCGAGCGCGAATTCCACGGGCTTTTCGAATTCCGCGAGCTCGATCGGCTGCTTCGTGTTCCGCGAGTAGGCTTTTGCGTTGATGTCGACGACGCGGCCCGCGGGATCGATCTCGACGCGCGAATAGACCCGCGCCTCCCAGCCGCGCAGGGCCATCGAGCGCGGAAAGTCGGGGGTCAGCTCACGCCCGACCACGAACGGCTTGGGCGGCGGCGTCGAGCGCTCCGGCTTCGTGCGCGTGACGAAGATCTTCGGCGCATCGCCGACGAACTCGAACGACACCCGCGCGGTGACTCGCTGTGTCGCGGGCATGCAATCGTTTCCGACGGGGGTATAGAACTGCCACTTCGGCACGACTTCCTGCAGCGCCGCGACGAACGCGGAAGAGGCGGGCGAATCGGGCCGGTACGTGACGTCGGCCAGCACGCCGGAGCCCATAACCACTCCATCGACTTCCACGACCGCCGTTTGGCGCCTCGCGATCGCCTCCTGGGGATACATCGGCTCGACCACGCGCGACGGCGTGCCCCAGAGCTGGGGATCGCGCAGATGGATGGGCCGATCGGGCCCGCCCGCGCTTTCCTGGGCGAGGGCCGCCCCGCAAGACAACGCCACGACCAGGAACGGCAATTTTCGAAGTCTCATGGTGCGTCTCCGTTGCCTTGAAGGTCGGAAATGAAATTATACGGGAGGGAGTTCTCAACCCTTGATAGTGAACAAGAGTTGGTGGCAGCCCCGGCGCCGCGTGGTTTCGCCTTCAGGCAGCGGCGAATACTTCCACTTCGACATGGAGCGGGTGGCTTCGCGCTCGAACGGCGAGTTCGAAAACGCGCTGCGCGGGGGATAGGCCCTCGCCGTGACCTTCTCGACCGAACCGTCGGGCTTGATATCCGACTGTACCCAAACGAAAGCCTGCAGGCCGTTGCGTAAAGCCTCCGACGGGTACTGCGGGTCCACGCGATGCAATGTCGCGATCTGCGGGGTGTCAGGGGATACGAGACCTTCCGCGGCAAGAACAGTCACGCTGATCTTGGGTTGCCCTTCATCCAGCTCGAACCACACACGGACCCCGATTCGCTCATCGCTGGGAAAGCAGTCGCGGCCGTAAAGAGGGTGGAACTCCCAGTGAGGAACGACTTGCTTCAACGACTCGACGAAGACCGCCGATTCCGGCGAGTCAGGCCGATACGCGATCTCCTTCAGGTCGAGGAGCGGCGATATCCGTCCCTCGACATCGACAAACCCGGTGCGTTTCTTTTCCAGCGCCTCGACCGGATACTTCGGCGCCACGATTCGCTTGGGCCGTCCCAGCTTCCCGGGCTCGTCTACCTGGTAGAGAGTCGGCTGCTCAGGCGGGCTCTCGCCGAGGCTTGGGCCGCCGGCCAAAAGGGCTACCGTGCCGAATACGGCCCCGCACCGCATCAGGCATCCCCGCTGCCCTTGAACGTGGGCAGGTTCTTCTTGGCGAATTCGAGCATGCGCTCAATGGGAATCTTGGCGCGGCGCCCGATCTCGGGCTCGACGAACACTTCGTGACCCGGCTTGCCTTCGAGCGTTTCAATCAGATTGTGCAGGCCGTTCATCGCCATCCACGGGCAATGCGCGCAGCTCTGGCACGTGGCGCCCTTGCCGGCGGTGGGGGCCTCGATGAACGTCACGCCGGGCAGGCGCTTGCGCATCTGGTGGATGATGCCGCCGTCGGTCGCGACGATGTATTCCTTCGCGCCCAGCCGCTCGGCCGCCTGGATGATTCCCGTGGTCGAACCCACCGCATCCGCCAGCTCGATCACCGCCGCGGGCGACTCGGGGTGAACCAGGATCTTGGCGTTCGGGTGCAGCGCCTTCAATTCCTCGAGCTGCTGCGCCTTGAACTCCTCGTGCACCACGCAGGCCGCGTTCCACATCACCATGTCCGCGCCGGTGATTCGCTGCACGTAGTCGCCCAGGTACTTGTCGGGTGCCCAGAGGATCTTCTTTCCCTGCCGGTGCAGGTACGCGACGATCTTCTCGGCGATGGACGAGGTGACCATCCAGTCGGCTCTCGCCTTCACCGCGGCGCTGGTGTTGGCGTAGACGACCACCACGCGGTCGGGGTGATCGTCGCAGAACTTCGAGAACTCGGCGATCGGCGTGGCGAGATCTAGCGAGCACTCGGCCGCCAGGTCCGGCATCAACACGCGCTTTTCGGGATTCAGGATCTTGGCCGTCTCGCCCATGAAACGCACGCCCGCGACCACCACCGTCCTGGCGGGATGCTCATGCCCGAAGCGCGCCATCTCGAGCGAGTCGGACACGGTGCCGCCGGACGATTGCGCCAGGTCCTGCAGGTCCGGGTGGACGTAGTAGTGCGCGACCAGCACCGCGTCGCGTTCCTTCAGGAGCTTCCTCGCGCGCTCGACGAGCGCCGGCTTTTCCGCCGCGGAAACAAGGCGCGGCGGGGTGGCGGGCGCGATGCCGGTCTCGCCGGTATAGCGCTCGAAGCGAATCTGGATCGGGGTTGCGATGGCCATATGTGATTCTAAGGCACTCCCGCCATGCTAAAATTCCGTGCGTTTGCGCTGGAAAGGAATTTTCCGGCGCGCCCGGGCCAAGCCAGGCGGCGGAATCCTCCGCGGCGGCGCAGGCCCAGGGAATCCCCATGAGGCAGCTTCTCCTCGACTTCACCCAGGCGCCCGCGCCCACCTTCGCGAACTTTGTCCACGGCGGCAATGCCGAGCTCGCACACGCGCTCGAGGCAGCGGTGAGGGGCGAGGCCGCGGAGCGTGTCCTCTATGTGTGGGGCGAAAAGGGCGCCGGCAAGACCCATTTGCTGAAAGCGTTCGCCCAGGCCGGCGCGCACCGGCATGCCCGCTACGTGCACGCAGGCGGCTTCTTCGCTCCCGACGCAACGGGCATCCTCGCGCTCGACGAGGTCGAGCGCCTTCACGAAGCCGAGCAGGTCGCGCTCTTCAATGCCCTGAACGAGCGCGCGTTCACCTTCCTCCTGGTCGCGGCCAATCGCGCCCCGCGCGACGTGGCGCTGCGGCGCGACCTGGCCACGCGGCTCGCCACCGGCCTCACCTACCGCGTGGTGGCGCTCACCGACGAGGAGAAGCGCTCGGCCCTCGCCGCCCATGCACGCACGCGCGGCTTCGCGCTCGGGGAAGAGGTCACGGGCTACCTTCTCACCCACGCGCGGCGCGACATGGGCTCGCTCATCGCGGCCCTGGACTCCCTCGACCGCTACTCGCTCGAAACGGGCCGGCCGATAACGGTGCCGCTGCTCAAGGCCGCGCTGCAGCCCGACTTGCCAATCGGCCGGACCTCGTGAAGCTCGCGCTCTTCGACCTGGACAACACGCTCCTCGACGGCGACAGCGACTACGCGTGGGCGCAGTTCCTGATCGAGGAGGGCGTCCTGCATCCCGACCACTACCACGCCCGCAACGAATGGTTTTACGAGCG
>JBGOST010000098.1:0-7153 GCA_041476125.1 Usitatibacter sp.
CTGCGATTCGCCCGCGGAGATCGAGGCGTGGATCCGCAACGTGAAGAGCGCGAGCGCCGTCCAGTGAGCCCCCAGCCCTGCATCGCCCGCCGGCGGCTGCTCCAGGCGCTGGGCTGCGCGCCACTTGCCGTGTCGCTGCCTTCCTTCGGCGCCGCGCCCCGCCAGGAGCGCCTCCTGGTGATGGTGTTCCTGTACGGCGGCAACGACAGCTACAACACCTGGGTTCCGTTCGCCGACGAGCTCTACTACCGGGTGCGCCCGACGATCGCCGTGCCGCGCGACGCGGTGCTCAAGGTGACCGAGCGCCACGGCTTCCATCCGTCGTTCGCGGCGTTGATGCCCGCGTGGGAGGCGCGCGAGATGGCGATCGTTCAGGGCATCGGCTACAGCGAAGGCACGCAGCAGCACTTTCGCGACATCGATACCGCATTCACCGGATACGACGGGCGCGATTTCTCGGCGGAGGGATGGGTCACGCGCGCGCTGGCGAAACGCACGCGCGAGGCGATGCCCGACGCGGTCGCGTTCGACATGCTCGACATCCGGCTCGCCGATCCGATGGGACCCTTCCGCGGCGACAAGCTCGGGGTGGTGCAGGTGTATCACGCGCTCGACCTCCTCGAGAGCCGCCGGCTGGCCGCGAGCGCCTTCGAAACCAACGCCCGGGGCCGCCAGCAGCTCGCACGAGCGGCCGAGCCGCTGCGAGGCGTGGCGCTCAGGACGAAGTTTCCCGACGGTCCGTTCGGCGACGCGATGCGCGCCACGGTCGAGCTCGCCGCGCTCGATCGCTCCCTGCCGGTGATCCATGTCGCCCTGAACGGGCTGGATGACGACAAGCATCATTCGGTCGATTGCCACTGGGACCAGCTGAAGCATCACGGGGAAGCCCTGCGCCGGCTCGCCGAGGGCCTGGCCGCGCTTCGCTCCGGGCTCGTCGAGATCGGCCGCTGGGACGACACGCTCGTCGCGACCTACGACGAGTTCGGCCGCTCGCCGATGGAGAACCCGGACCACGGCACGCACCACGGCCTCGCGACGACCCATTTCGTCCTGGGCGGGCGCGTGAAAGGCGGGCTCTACGGAGAGGCACCCCCGGTGGTACGCTTGCACCCGATCGGCGGCCCCGAGCCGGTGATCGACACGCGCCGCCTGTGGACGACGGTGGTCGAGCGATGGTGGGATTCAGACGCGGCGGGACTCTTCCCCCGCCGCCACGCGGCGCTTGACTTGCTCCGCGCCTGACTACTTGCCCTTCGGCAGCACCAGCAACACGACGCCCACGACGATCGCGCCGATTCCGGCCCATTGCGGGACGTTCACCTGGTCCTTTTCCTGCACCGTCACGTGGATCGGGCCGATGTCGGCCTTGTGGGTTTCCTTGGTGTAGCTGAATCCGCCGTAGGCGAGCGCCGCCGCGCCGGCGATGATGAGGACGATTGCGACGATCTTGATGGGGGCCATGAGGGACTCCTTGAAAGGTCGGGGAACGATCCCCACGTCTTCACTGCCGTATACTCATTGTTGCCGGACCCGATTACAAGGGGGCGATCCGGTTTCGACGCGGGTACTGAAGCATCGCAGGGCATGCCGAGGGGTGGAGCACCTCGTTAATCCAACCGCAAACCAACTAGTTGCGAACGACGACAACTACGCTCTGGCCGCCTAATACCGGCCGGACTCTGCTCCGGGCCTGCTCATGGGCCCGGGTGGTGCTGTAAGCAGTAAGCCACACGCAGAGTCATATTCATGAGATCGCGGTGTTCGGGGCCACTTCGCCCATCGCTAAATCCAAGGTGGCTCAGCGTTGCCCAGCTCGCCGGTCTGCGGGGCAGCGGTTAAACCAAATGGCCTGGCTAAGCATGTAGAACTGCGTGTGAACGACTTGCGGACGCGGGTTCGATTCCCGCCGCCTCCACCATCAAAAGAAAATGCCGCCCCTTGTGGGTGGCATTTTCTTTTGATGATCGCGGCGTCCGTGTGATGCAACGAGGGCCCCCGGGCTGATTCCCGCCGCCTCCGCTATCAAGCCAACGCCGGCTTTTGGGCGATCAGTATGTCCTGCGCGTCGTTCTTCCACCATTCGCCGGGAACGATCCGAGTGATCTGCAGCCCACCGAGCTTGCTGAATGTGCTGGCAAGATACTCGTCGGAATACGCCAGCGCCCCGATGGCTTCAATACGCGCCCTATCTCCGCGGTGTAACGCTCAAGATCCTTCGGCAGCATGTGCGTAAAAACCGAAGTCAGAAACACAAAGTCGAAGCTGTCATCCCCGAAGGGGAATGTGTACTCCGATGCGGGATGCTGGCCTTGCGGGTAGTACGCCTTGTTATGAACATCCGCCAGGAAGAAATGGAAGTTGGGGTAGCGAGGGGATATTTTCGTTTGACACCATTCGATACCGTGAGGAACGATGTCAAATCCCTCATAGCTGCCCGACGTCAGATATTGAGTCAACGGAATTGCGATTCGCCCGATGCCGCAACCGACTTCGAGCACTTTCTCGTCAGGTCGGAGGTTGCAATACAACTTGAACCAGTCGACCATCAGGTTGCCGACGGTCCTGAACAGCTCGGCGCCACCGCCGCCCACATACTCGGCGACGGAATCTTCGGGAATCATGTCGTCGATGTTTTCTGCGCGCACCAGGTTTCTCCTCCCCAAACAGGTCGTCGCCGGGCAGCGCACATATTGCCATTTCCGATCATGAGACAGGGAATCCGGCCCGCCAGGGACAGTCATGGTTGACGGCGAAGGCGCGATGCGAGGAAGAGCGAGGACAACGCGGATTGCCAAGCGAATTCCACCCTTTTACTGGCTCGCTGGCCTCATCCGGTACCTCGGGTTCAAAGCCCGCCTGAGAAAGGCGAATCGCGCCTATCGGCACGGTGGGGATCCCGCGCTGCCCCCGCCCGAGCTGCGGCACCGGGTGCACGGAGCGCTCGACGAGGAAAGCTACCGCCACGTCGGCAAGCTCATCGCATCGGGTCTTGCGCGTTGCCTGGAGAACCACGGCGTGGCGCCCGCGAATCTCACCGTGCTGGACCTTGGCTGCGGACCGGGCCGCGTCGCCACGGAATTGAAGAAGCTCGCGCCCTCCTGCCGCCTGGTGGGCAGCGACATCGATCCCGAAGCGATCGAATGGGCGCAAGACCATTTGCGCGACGTGGGAAGCTTCGAGACCAATGGTCCCGTTCCACCCACCCGGCATGCGAATGGCCACTTCGACGTGATCTATGCCATTTCGCTCTTCACACACCTCGACGAGTCCTCGCAGGACGCGTGGCTGGCAGAATTGGCGCGAATCCTCAAGCCCGGCGGCATCTTCCTCGCCACGACTCACGGCCGTCATTCGCTCACGAGTTGCACATCGATGGAAATGAAGGAGCTCGGTGAGCGCGGCATCGTGCATCGCGTCGATCGCAAGGGAAGATTCAAGCTGGACGGCCTGCCCGGCTCCTACCAGACGACCTTTCACACGCGCGAATATGTCGCGCGCGCCTGGGATCGATTCTTCGAAGTTGTGGACCACGTCGAAGGTTGGATGGCGGACCAGGACCTCGTCGTGATGCGGCGCCGTAGCCGGGTGTAGCGCTCGAATGTCTCCCTCAGAGCTCCAGGACCTGCTGCGCAGCGCGCAGGAGTCGCACCGCTCCGGCCGCCTCGACGAAGCGCAGCGCTCCTATGCGCGCCTGGTCGACTCGTCGCCGGCGAATCCCGACCTCTGGCACCTCCTCGGCGTCATCGCGTACCAGCAGGGCGATGCCGCCGCCGCGATCGCGCGCTACCGCAAGGCGCTCGAGCTGCGCGCCGATTTTCCCCAGGCACTGAACAATCTCGCGCTCGCGCTGAAGGCGACGGGAGATCTCAAGGCCGCCGAAGAAGGCTTTGCCGCGGTTCTCGCCGCGCGTCCCGACTATGCCGAGGCTGCCTACAACTTGGCGCTGCTCCATGAAACCTCGGGCGCGAATGCGCATGCCGAGCAGGCGTACCGGCAGGCCCTCGCGCACCGTCCCGATTGGGTCGAGCTGCTCGGCAATCTCGGCAACCTCCTGCGTCGTTCGCACCGCGCGGCCGAGGCCGAGCCGCTCCTGCAACGCGCCATCGCCCTGCGGCCCGGGGACGCGACCGCGCTCGGCAACCTCGCGCTGCTTCGCATCGAGCAAGGCCGGTTCTCCGAGGCGCTCTCGCTTGCGCAGGCTGCTTGCACCCGTGCTCCGGATGTAGCGCTCTGGTGGGAGGCCGCGGGAAGCGCCGCGCGCCTGGCACAGGATCCCGATGCCGCTGCTCCGCTCCTCGAACGCGCCACCGTGCTCGAGCCCGAGGGCGCGGGCGCGTGGTTCGAGCTCGGTCTCGCGCGCGAGGCGTGCGGCGACGAGGCCGGCGCGGCCGATGCGCTCGCAACGGCGCGAACCCTGGCGCCGCGATGGGAGCGATTGCGCTGGGCCGAGGCGCTGCTCCTGCCGGCCCTCGCACGCGACGAAGCGGCGGCGGCGCAGGCGCTGCAACGCTTCGATCGCGGGCTTGAGCGCCTGGCGAAGGACCTGGTGCTCGACACGCCCGAATCCCGCGACGCCGCCCTGGAAGCCGCTGCGTCCACGTTGCCCTTTCACCTGCACTATTTGCCGAGCGATCACACGCAGCGCCAGCAGCGCTTCGCCGACCTGGTGTCGCGATCGGTTCGCGCCGCCCTGCCCTCGCTTTCTTCGCCCCCCGCGCGCAACCCGCCGGCCGCGCGCCTGCGCGTGGGCTTCGTGAGCAGCTATCTGCGCCGGCATGTCGTGGCGCGATTCTTCGCCGACCTCATCACCGGGCTGCCCGGCGCGCAATTCGAGCGCTGGGCATGGCTCACTGCCGACGCATCCGACCCATGGACCGGCGCGATCGCCGCCGGGGTTGAGCATTTCGAGATCCTCGACGACCCCCTGCCGCGCATCGCGCAGCGCATTCGCGACGCGAACCTCGACGTCCTCGTCTACCCCGACATCGGCCTCGACCCGCAACAGCACGCGCTGGCGGCCCTGAGGCTGGCACCCGTGCAGGCCGCGCTGTACGGGCACCCGGTGACGAGCGGGCTCGACAGCGTCGACTACTTCGTGAGCGGCGAGCTCCTGGAGCTTCCCGGGTCCGACGCGCAGTACCGCGAGACCCTCGTGCGCCTGCCCGGATTGGGCGCCAGACCGCGCGCGCCCATCGCACCCGGCGACGGCCGATGGGCGCACGCCCTTCGGGCAGGGAAGCGTCCACTGCTCGTGTGCGCGCAAAGCCTCTCGAAGGTCCCGCCCGCCTTCGACGCCACGCTCGCGGAAATCCTCTCGGGAAGCGCGGCGCGGGTGGTCTTCTTCGATCGCGGCGCCGCGCTCACGCGCAAATTCCTCGACCGCCTGAAGCCGGCCCTGCGCGAGCGGGGCGTCGACGAGAGCGCCGTCCACGTTGAAGCGGTGCACCCCTACGCGGACTTTCTCGCCGGCCTCGCGGGCGCCGACCTCATCCTCGACACGCCCGGATTTTCCGGCGGCGGCACCAGCCTCGACGCGCTCGGGCTGGGCGCGCCGGTGCTCGCCTTCGAGGGAGACTCGACGCGCTCGCGGCAAACTTCCGCGATGCTGCGCCTCATCGAGCTCCCCGAGCTCATCGCCTCCGATGGCCCGGACTATGCGCGGCGCGCGCTCGCCTTGCTGGCCGACCGCGATCGGGTCGCCGCGCTGCGCAAGCGCATCCTCGAGCGCTCGCTCCTGCTGTTCAACGACCCGCGGCCGCTCACCGCGTTTGCCGCGTTCCTTCAAGATTCTGTGCGACACTCCGCGCGATGATCCCGCCACATTGGATGAGGCGCTGAATGGGGAAACTGCATCGCATGGCATCCGCGGTGAAGCGCCGGCTCCTGCCGCGCCCGGCCGCCGTGCCCCCGATCGCTCCTCCCGCCGAGGTGCCGCGAGTCGATTTCGTCTGCAACGTCTGCGGCCAGCGCAACCAGCACGTGCCGCTGGAGCAGGTCCAGAACCGCGAATGCCAATCGTGCCACCATTGCGCGAGCAGCCTGAGGATGCGCTCCGTCATGTATGCGCTGTCGGTCGAGCTCTTCGGCAAGCCGATGGCCCTGCCCGCCTTCCCCGTCGACAAGACCATCGCCGGAATCGGCATGAGCGATTGGGACGGCTACGCGAAGACGCTCGGCGAGAAGTTCGCCTACACGAACACCTACTACCACGCCGAGCCGCGGCTGGACATCACGCGCATCCCCGAGGAATCGGTCGGGCGCTACCGGTTCCTCATCTCGAGCGATGTCTTCGAGCACATTCCGGGTTTCGCGCTCGAGAGCGCATTCCGCAACGCCCGCAGGCTCCTCAAGCAAGGCGGCGTCTTCATCTTCACGGTGCCGTTCCTGAAGACCGGGGAAACCCGTGAGCATTTCCCGCGCCTGCACGACTTCAGGATCGTCGAGACGCGCGGCAAGCGGTTCCTCTACAACCGCACCGTGGACGGGGAAGAGGAGATATTCGACGAGCTCGTCTTCCACGGCGGCGAAGGCATGACGCTGGAAATGAGGATGTTCACCGAGCCCGACCTGCTGCGCCGCCTCACGGATGCGGGATTCTCCTCGGCTCGCGTCTGCATCGATCACGCCCCCGAGTTCGGCATCCAATGGCCCATGGACTGGGCGGTGCCGATCGTGGCGACGGCATGACCGTGTCCATCCCGGTCCCGCGCGTCAGCAGCATCACGGTCGCGTTCAATCCCAATCCCGAGCGCCTCGCACAGCAGGTCCTGGCCCTCCTCGACCAGGTCGAGCGGATCATCATCGTGGACAACGGTTCGCGTCCGAGCGTGGAGGAGATCCTGCGCGAGCTCGGCCTGGCGCAGCCGCAATTCAACGATCCCCGCATCCAGGCGATCACGCTGCCGGACAACCAGGGTGTGGCGAGCGGCTTCAACATCGGCGCGCGGGAAGCGCGCGGCCACGGCGCCGACTTCATGTTGCTCCTCGACCATGACAGCGTTCCGGGGTCGAGCATGGTGAGCCTGCTGGTCGCAGGCTACCGGCACTGCGTCGCGTTGCCGGGCACGCATCGCGTCGACAAGGTCTGGGACCACCATCTCGACGGCCGCTTCTGCGGCGCGATGGATCCGACGAAAACGCCCGAGCTGGATTA
>JBGOST010000099.1:0-7151 GCA_041476125.1 Usitatibacter sp.
GCGCCGCGCGCGCGGTGCGCACCGCGGCGAGGCTCGCGTTGATGTCGGGCGCGCCGATCGCGACCGGCGATTCCGCCACCTGCTTCAACGTGGCCAACGCCGCGCTGGTGGGCTTGGCGCGCACGTCGAAATACTTCGTGATCCAGGCCTGGACCGCCTTCAGGTCCTCGCGGAACGACGCCTCGTCGCGCGCCAGCAGCGCCACGCGCGCCGAAAGCAGGCGCAGTCGCAGGTTTTCGCGAAGGAAGTAGCTTTGCGCCGGCGTGAGGAGCGCCGCTTCGGGCGTATCGAGCTCGCGGATGCGCACCAGGCCCTTCATCTCCTCCCAGAAGTCGCGCGCCGCGCGCGCGAGCGGGCCCGGCTCGTCGGCGTAGCGTGCGCGCGCAGCGACTCGGACGGGAAGCGTCTCGGCGATGACGAGCGGGAGGCTTTCCGATTGCGCGATGAGCCCGTCCAGTTTCACCGCGATGCCGACGGTGTCGACCTGCGGCACGGCCTTGAGCTTGTCCATGTCCTGGGTGATGGCGCGGCGCAGCGGCGTCGCGGCGAGCTTCTCGGCGCGCGCCAGGCGCTGGTCGGCGGCCTGCAGCGCGGCGAGCGCGCCGCGCACGTTTCCGGCGAGCTGCAACTGCTGGCTCGCGAGCACCAGCATCTGCTCGACCTCGGACAATACCCGGTCGTCGGCGCTGCGGGAGAGCTCGCGATACATCTCCTCGAGCGCCACGCGCTGCTCCTGGGTGTCGGCCACGCGCGCTTCCAGCTCGGCGATTCGCGCCTGCGCGTCCTTGAGCGCCGCCTGGGACTGCGCCAGCGTGGTGCGCGTCTGCGACGAGGCCGCACCCAGCTCGGCCAGCCTGCCGCCGGCGCTCGATTCCATCGATCGCACGCCCTGGCGCGCATCCCAGGCGAGCCAGCCGACGCCGAGAACCGCGACGAACGCGACGGCAGCGACGACGCGCGCCCTCATGTCCGCGGCCGGCGCGGGTGGATTTGGCAAAGGGGGCAAAGGTTCGTTCATGGGGTCACCCGGAGGGCGGCCAATGCGTCGATGAGGCCCTCGGCCCCGTGGCCGGCGACCACGACGCGGGCGAAGCGTCGGGCCTCGCGAGACTCGCCGATGCCCCCGTGCGGAACGATGAGCGTCAACGCGGCCAGCGCGGCTGCCTTCTCGCCGCCGATCATCGACACGAAATTCTCCAGCGTCTGCGCGCTCAACGCGCTCACCGCGTGAACCTCGCCGCGCGCCCATGCCGCCATGAGCGCAGCGGGATCGCTCTGGGGGCAAACGCGCCGATAACATTCGGCGTACTCGACGTGCGCGCCGCGCGCCTCGAGGGCCTCCTTGAGCCGCTCCTTGCCGCCCTCGCCGCGAAACACGACGATGTTCGTGCCTTCGACGCGCGAGCGCTGCAGCTGCGGCAGCGCGAGCAAGGCGTCGCTGTCATGGCGCTCCGCGGGCGAGACCACCGACGTGAAACCCGCGCCGCGCAACGCTTCCGCGGTCGCCTCGCCGATCGCGGCCACGCGCAGGCGGGGGGGCCAGGGCGCGATGCGCGCCATCATGGCGAGCCCTTTCTCCACCGCGTTCGCGCTCACGAAGATGGCGAGCTCGAAGCGCGCCAGCTCTGCGAGAAGCCGCTCGAGCGGGGCGGTGAGCTCGAGGTCCTCGATCGCGAGCGCGGGAAAGATCAACACGCGCGCCCCCGCCTCGCTGAGCGGGGCGGCGAGCGCATCGGCGGCGGCGCGCGGGCGCGTGAGCACCACGCCGAGCCCCTCGAGCCGTGGCGCCGCGCTCATGCCGCCGTTCCCTGGCGCGCGAGCTTGTTCAGGATCTCGCGGCCCCCGGCGGCAAGCAGCCTCTCGCCGAGCGTTCGCCCGATTCTCTCGGCATCCGCCAGCGCGCCGCTCTCCCGGTCGCGAACGAGGTGGCTGCCGTCGGGCATGCCGATGAAGGCTTCGAGCGTGAGCGTATCCGCGTGCACGCGGGCAAGGCCGCCCACGGGAACCTCGCAGCTGCCCTCGACCACGAGCCCCAGCGAGCGTTCCGCGCGCGCCGCCGCCGCCGTCGCGGGATGCGCGAATTCGCCGAGCAGCGCGGCGAGATCGGAGCGATCGCTGCGATGCTCGATGGCGAGAATTCCCTGGGCGATCGCGGGGATCGCCTCGGATTCGGGCAGGATCGAGCGGATGCGCGAGCCGAGGCCCAGGCGCCGCAATCCCGCCGCGGCGAGGATGATGGCGTCGTAATCGCGCGCGTCGAGCTTCGCCAGGCGCGTGTCGACGTTGCCGCGCAGCGAGCGAAACGCGAGCCTCGGATAGTGATGCCGCAGCTGGCATTCGCGCCGCAAGCTCGACGTCCCCACCACGGCGCCGGGGCCGAGTGCCCCGAGCGAGGCGTACTGGTTCGAGACGAACGCGTCGAAGGGCTCCTCGCGCGCGCCGAAGGTCGCGATCGCGAAGCCGTCGGGCACCTCCATCGGCACGTCCTTCAACGAGTGCACCGCGATGTCGGCGCGATCCTCCTCGAGGGCGATCTCGAGCTCCTTCACGAAAAGCCCCTTGCCGCCCACCTGCGCCAGGGGCCGGTCGAGGACCCGGTCGCCTCTCGTGGTCATCGCGACCACCTCGATCACGATCGCGGGATGCCGCGCCCGGATGACCTCGGCGACCAGGGTGGTCTGGCGCATCGCGAGGCGGCTTTCGCGCGTGGCGATCCGCAGTCGCAGGGGAATGGTACTCATGGGAAGGTCAAGCGTACTACAGACGACCCCTCGAGTTGGCGCCGCGCACGGGGCGGGAAAGGCCTTTGCTGCACTGCGATAATATGGTCCCTGCCCGTCGCAACTGTTGCGTTACCGCGGGATCGAAAGCCCATGACCGCCCGCCTTCGCGAAATCCCCTACAACTACACGTCGTTTTCCGATCGCGAGATCGTGATCCGCCTGCTGGGCGAAGAGGCGTGGAGCGCGCTCGAGGAGCTGCGCGAGCAGCGCGTCACCGGGCGCTCGGCGCGCATGCTCTACGAAGTGCTGGGCGACATCTGGGTCGTCAATCGCAACCCGTACCTCCAGGACGACCTGCTCGACAGCCCGCGGCGCCTCAACATGCTGGTGGGCGCGATGCGCCACCGCCTGGGCGAGATCGACAAGCGCCGCTCCGACAAGACGCAGCTCGACCGCGTCGCCGACCTTCTCGCGGCCGCGCGCTCGGCGGTCGATGGATTCGAAAACCAGTTCGCCGAGGCGCGCAGCCTGCGGCGCAAGGTGATGCGGCGGCTCACCGCCATCACGCGCAAGGACAACGTCCAGTTCGACGGGATGGCGCGCGTCTCGCACGTCACCGACGCGACCGACTGGAGAGTCGAGTATCCGTTCGTCGTCGTGAATCCCGATACCGAGGAAGAGTGCGCGGCGATCGTGAAGGCGCTGATCGACTTGGGACTCACCATCATTCCCCGCGGCGGCGGCACCGGCTACACGGGGGGCGCGATCCCGCTCGACCGCCTCACCGCGGTGGTCAACACCGAGAAGCTCGACACGGTCGGACCCATCGAGGAGCGAGTGCTGCCGGGCTCGCCGGACTCGGCGACGCAATCGAATACCCCATGCGCCGTGATCCGCTGCGGCGCGGGCGTGGTCACCAAGCGCGTCATGGAGGCGGCCGAGGAGGCGGGGCTGGTCTTCGCCGTCGATCCCACTTCCGCCGACGCCTCGTGCATCGGCGGCAACGTCGCGATGAACGCCGGCGGCAAGAAGGCGGTGCTGTGGGGAACCGCGCTCGACAACCTCGTCAGCTGGCGCATGGTCACGCCCGACGCCGACTGGATCGAGGTCGAGCGGCTGGATCACAACCGCGGGCGCATCCACGATGCGCCCCTGGCGCGCTTCCGCATCCGCCGCTTCGAGGCCGACGGCAGGACGCAGCGCGGCGAGGAGCTGCTCGAAGTCGAGGGCAAGCGGCTGCGCAAGGAGGGGCTCGGCAAGGACGTCACCGACAAATGGCTCGCCGGATTGCCGGGCGTGCAGAAGGAAGGCTGCGACGGGCTCATCACCTCGGCCACGTTCATCCTGCACCGCATGCCCAAGCATGTGCGCACGGTGTGCCTCGAATTCTTCGGCGACCTGCAGCGCGCGGTGCCCGCGATCGTCGAGGTCAAGAACTACATCGACCGGCATCCCAAGGCGATCCTCGCCGGGCTCGAGCACCTCGACGAGCGTTACGTGAAAGCGGTGGGATACGCGACCAAGGCGAAGAGCCGGGGGCGGCCGCGCATGATCCTGCTGGGCGACATCGTGAGCGACGACGAGGACGCGGTGCAGCAGGCGGCCTCGCACGTGGTGCGCATCGCCAACGCCCGCGACGGCGAGGGTTTCATCGCCGTCACCGCCGAGCAGCGCAAGCGCTTCTGGCTCGACCGCGCGCGCACCGCGGCGATCTCCAAGCACACCAACGCGTTCAAGATCAACGAAGACGTGGTGATCCCGCTCGATCGCCTCGGCGACTACACCGACCGCATCGAGCGCATCAACATCGAGTTCTCGATCTCGAACAAGTTGAAGCTCGTGGCCCGCCTGAGGCGGCTCTTCGCCGGCGAGTTGCCGGTGCACGCCGACACGAAGGTCGATCGCGCCGAGCTCTACGCCGACCGCCCCGCGCAGGCCCTCGAGCTCCTCGAACGCACCGCGCGCCGCTGGGCCTACATCCTCGGCAACCTCGACCGCCTCGCGCGCGACGTGCGCACCGACCTCGAAGGGCTGGGGCAGGATTCCGCCGCGATCGGCGACGACCCCGAGGCCACGCTCTTCTCGCGCGTGCAGCTCCACGAGCTGCGCATCTCCTGGAGGCGCGAGCTGCTGGAGCCGCTGCGCCGGATCTTCGCCGGCCGCGATTTCGAGCCTGCCATGGCGGCGATCGAGGCGGTCCACGCCGAGGTGCTGCGCGGCCGGGTCTTCGTGGCGCTGCACATGCACGCGGGCGACGGCAACGTCCACACCAACATCCCCGTCAACTCCGACAACTACGAAATGCTGCGCGAGGCCAACGCCGCGGTGGCGCGGATCATGCAATTCGCGCGCGAGCTGGGCGGGGTCATATCCGGCGAGCACGGCATCGGCATCACCAAGATCGAGTACCTCACGCCCGAGGAACTGAAGCCATTCGCCGACTACAAGCAACGCGTCGATCCCGAGGGCCGCTTCAACCGCGGCAAGCTCCTCGCGGGGGCCGACCTCGCCAACGCGTACACGCCGTCCTTCGCGCTCATCGGGCACGAGTCGCTCATCCTCGAGATGAACGACATCGGCGCGATCGCCGACTCGGTGAAGGACTGCCTGCGGTGCGGCAAGTGCAAGCCGGTGTGCACCACGCACGTGCCGCGCGCCAACCTGCTCTACAGCCCGCGCAACAAGATCCTCGCCCTGGGCCTGCTCACCGAGGCTTTCCTCTACGAGGAGCAGACGCGCCGCGGCGTCTCCATCCGCCACTTCGACGAGTACGGAGACGTCGCGGACCATTGCACCGTGTGCCACAAATGCGAGTCACCGTGTCCCGTCGACATCGACTTCGGCGACGTGTCGGTCGCGATGAGGAACCTCCTCGCCAAGCTGCGCAAGCGCCGGCCGAACCTGGGAACGTGGGCCGCGATGCAGTTCCTCACCGCGCAGGACCCGACCCGGATCAAGCTGATCAAGGCGGTGATGGTCGATTTCGGCTTTCGCGCGCAGCGCCTCGCCAACAAGCTCTGGGGCCGCACGCCTTTCGTGCAGCGCCAGACCCGGCACCCGCCCGAGACCGTGGGCAAGCCGAAGCTCGCCGCGCAGGTGATCCACTTCATCAACAAGCCGATGCCGGGCGGGCTGCCGAAGAAGACCGCGAGAGCGCTCCTCGACATCGAGGATCCCTCGATGGTGCCGATCATCCGTGACCCGGCGAAGATCACCGAGGAATCCGAGGCGGTGTTCTATTTCCCGGGCTGCGGGTCGGAGCGGCTCTTCGGCCAGGTGGGGCTCGCGACCCAGGCGCTCCTCTACCACGTGGGCAGCCAGTGCGTGCTGCCGCCGGGCTACCTGTGCTGCGGCTATCCGCAGACTTCCGCGGGGCGCGCCGACAAGGGCGAGCAGATCACGATCCAGAACCGCGTGCTCTTCCACCGCGTGGCCAACACGCTCAACTACCTCGACATCAAGACGGTGGTGGTGTCGTGCGGCACCTGCATGGATCAGTTGCTGCAATACCAGTTCGACAAGATTTTCCCCGGCTGCCGCCTGCTGGATATCCACGAATATTTATTGGAGAAAGGTATTACTCTTGTTGGCAAGAATAATACCTTTTCGTTTGAAGCAAACCCGCTTGAACCGGAGCAGCGCGACGCCGCACCGGTACGCTTCATGTATCACGACCCGTGCCACTCGCCGATGAAGACTTATCCGCCGCTCAAGGTGGCGAATGAATTGATGGGCGCAACAGTGCCGCTCAATGACCGCTGCTGCGGCGAATCCGGCACGTTTGCAGCCACACGCCCGGACATCGCCACCCAGGTGCGCTTCCGCAAGGAAGAGGAAATGAAGAAGGGTGCAGATGCGCTACGCGCAGATGGCTTCACGGGTAAAATCAAAGTGCTGACCGCCTGCCCGTCATGTTTGCAGGGGCTTTCACGCTACAATGACGACTCAGGCACCACGGCGGATTACATCGTGGTGGAAATGGCCAATCGCCTGCTGGGCGCAAACTGGCTGGAGGATTTTGTAAGTAAAGCCAATGATGGCGGCATCGAACGGGTGCTATTGTAGGTTGCAGAATCGAGGAGTGAGATTTGAAAATTGAGGAAAAATCTAAAAGCGGTGTAGCGGATTTCTTCAATCCGCGCTGCTCAATCCGCGCTGCTCAATCCTGAATCATGCTGACCCTGCCACTCGAACCGACTGACAACCTCGCCAATCCGATTTTCCGGAATGCGGAGAGTTGCGCTCAATGGCTGTCACAACTGCAACTAACCAACCTGCAACTGGCGCACAGTCTGCTGCTCACCCAGATCAGCGAACTAAACCGCTTCCCGATGGCTGGTTTGGAACGGCTGAACACGCTGGAGCTATTGCGTGAAACAGTCGGTTTTGTACAAGACGATTACGCCAAAAAACTGATTGCCAAGCCAC
>JBGOST010000100.1:0-7148 GCA_041476125.1 Usitatibacter sp.
CGTCCCCGGGAACCGCGGCGCGCACGACCACCCGCGCGTCGAGGTCTTCAGACAATGCGCCGGACCGCCGCGACGAGATGCTCGGCGTCGATGCCGAGGAACTTGTAGACCTCGGGCGCGGGGGCCGATTCGCCGTAGCGGTCCACGCCGATGATTTCGCCTTCGAGGCCGACGTACTTGCGCCAGAAATCGGTGACCCCGGCCTCGATCGCCGCGCGCGGCATGCCCCTCGGCAGCACTGCCTCGCGCCACGCGGCGTCCTGGCGGTCGAAGACGCTGGTGCACGGCATCGAGACCACCCGCACGGCCACGCCGGCCTCCGCGAGCTTCTTCTGCGCGGCGAGCGCGATGCCGACTTCCGAGCCCGTGGCGAGGATCGCCGCGCGCGCGCCCGGCGCGTCGGCAAGGACGTAGCCGCCGCGGCGAATGGCGGCGATCGCCTCCGGGGCGCGCTTCACGAACGCAACGTTCTGGCGCGACAGCGCGAGCGACGACGGGCCGTCCTTGCGCTCGATCGCCATCGCCCAGGCGACCGCGGTCTCGACCGTGTCGCACGGGCGCCAGACATCCATCTGCGGGATGAGGCGCAGGCTCGCCAGGTGCTCGATCGACTGGTGCGTGGGCCCGTCCTCGCCCAGCCCGATGGAGTCGTGCGTGAAGACGAAGATGTTGCGCGCGCGCATGAGCGCGGCCATGCGCAGCGCGCTGCGGGAGTAGTCGGAAAACGTGAGGAACGTTCCGGAATATGGAATGAGGCCGCCGTGCAACGCGAGCCCGTTGCCGATGGCCGCCATTGCGAACTCGCGCACCCCGTAGTAGATGTAGTTGCCCGCCTCGGTGGCGGTGACGGCCTTCGATCCCGACCACGTCGTGAGGTTGGAGCCGGTCAGGTCCGCGGAGCCGCCGAGAAGCCCGGGCAAGCGCGGCGCGAGCGCCTCGATCGCGAGCTGGGAAGCCTTCCGCGTGGCAACACTTTCGGCTTTCTCGAGGGTGCGCTGCACCAGCGCCTCGACCACCTGGCCCCAGTCGGCGGGAAGCTCGCCGGCCATGCGCCGCTTGAACTCCCGGGCGGCCTCGGGGTGCGCCGCCTCGTAGGCGGCGAAGCGCGCGCTCCACTCCGCCTCGGTCGCCTTGCCCTTCGCCGTGGCGTCCCACTCGCGGTAGATCGCCGCGGGGATCTCGAAGGGCGGGTATTTCCAGCCGATGGCCTCGCGGGTGGCCGCGACTTCGTCCTTTCCCAGCGCGGCGCCGTGGACCGCCTCGGTGCCCGCCTTGTGGGGCGAGCCCTTGCCGATGACGGTCTTGCAGCCGACGAGGGTCGGCTTGCCGGTCTCTGCCCTCGCCTCCTCGATCGCGCCGGCCACGGCGCGCGAATCGTGCCCGTCGACGCCCGGAATCACGTGCCAGCCATAGGCGGCGAAGCGCATCGGCGTGTTGTCGCGGAACCACCCCTTCACCTCGCCGTCGATGGAGATGCCGTTGTCGTCGTAGAGGACGATGAGCTTGCCCAGGCCGAGCACTCCGGCGAGCGAGCACGCCTCGTGGGAAATGCCTTCCATGAGGCAGCCGTCGCCGGCCGTGACGTAGGTGAAATGATCGACGATGCGGTGTCCCGGGCGGTTGAACTCGGCGGCGAGGAGCTTCTCGGCGATGGCGAAGCCGACCGCGTTGGCGAGCCCCTGGCCGAGAGGGCCAGTGGTCGTTTCGACTCCCGGCGTGCAGCCGAACTCCGGGTGTCCGGGGGTTCGGGAGTGCAGCTGGCGGAAGCGCCGGATCTCCTCCATCGGCAGGTCGTAGCCGGTGAGGTGCAGGAGCGCGTACTGCAGCATCGAGCCGTGGCCGTTGGAGAGCACGAACCGGTCGCGGTCGGGCCATGCGGGATTGGCCGGGTTGTGGCGCAGGAAGCGGCGCCAGAGCACTTCGGCGATCTCCGCCATGCCCATCGGCATGCCCGGATGGCCGGAGTTGGCCTGCTGCACGGCGTCCATCGCGAGAGCGCGGATGGCGTTGACGACGTCGGCGTGGGAGGGCGACTCGGCGCGGGAGCGCAGAGCGCTGGCGGAGTCTGCGGATGGGTCAGGCATCGGAGTGTTTCGAAGGTAAGACGGGATTTGACGCGAAAAAGCTTGAAAATGATTTACGAAGCAAGATATATGCAATTATACTTGCTCACTTTTTCACCGCGATATTTTTCGCTTGGGTAAATCTCTGCAAGAAGGACAGCACCCGCCGCCCTGGGCATAAGGGCGTCCCGCCGTTGGCGGAACGCCCGAGGTCGCGTGTGCAGTCCCCGACTGCGGATCTTTGCTTGGAAGGGGGTATCACGATGAAGGGCCTGCACATCATTGCCGATCTCTACAACTGCCAGAAGGGCGAGCTTCTTGCCTCGTCGCGGAAGTTGCGCGATCTCTGCGTCAAAGCCTGTACCGACGTGGGCCTCACGGTCCTCGGAGACCATTTCTACCAGTTCGATGGAGTCGGCGGCACCCAGGACGGGGGCGCCACGGGCGCGGTCGTCCTCGCCGAATCGCACCTGGCCATCCACACCTGGCCGGAGCGAGACGGCGCCACGCTCGACGTCTACGTGTGCAATTTCACCTCCGACAACACCGGCAAGGCCGAAGAGGTCTTCGCCACCCTCATCAAGGCGCTCAAGCCCGCCGACGTGCTCGTCGAGCGCGTCATGCGCGGGCGTGACCTTCCCCTGAAGAAACGCGTCGCCTAGACGCTCGGAGGGAAATGGGGTCAGGTTACTTTTCCAATTGCGTAGCTCGAAGCGCGGAAAAGTAACCTGACCCCATTCCCTCCCCAATTTCCCGTGTCTGAAAAGATCCTCGAGCGCCTGAACGACGCGAGCGGCGTCTATTTCGAAGGCACGCTCATCGAGCGCCGCCAGACGCCGTTCCAGCTTCTCGAGGTCTACGAGACCGCCGAGCTCGGGCGCATCTTCCGCCTCGACGGCTTCAACATGACCTCGGAGCGCGACGAGTTCTTCTACCACGAGAACCTCGTGCACCCGGCGGCGGTGGCGCATCCGGGGCCGCGCCAGGCGCTCGTGATCGGCGGCGGCGACGGCGGCTCCTCGGAGGAGCTTCTCAAGCATTCGACGCTCGAGCGGGTGCACATGGCCGAGCTCGATCCCGAGGTGATCGAGGTGGCGAAGGCGCAGTTCGCAAGCGTGCATCGCGGCGCCTTCGACGATCCCCGCCTGAAAGTGACCGTGGGCGACGGGCTCGCCTACTTGCGCGAGACCCCCGTGCGCTACGACCTCGTGTCGATGGACCTGACCGATCCGGTGGGCCCGTCGGTGGAGCTGTATTCGCCGGCGACCTTCGCGCTGGCCAAGCGCGCCATGACCGCGAACGGGGCGCTCACCCTGCATATCGGCTCCCCGTTCTCGCATCCGGCGCGCGTGCGCTCCACGCTCGCCAACCTGCGCCGGGTATTCAAGCGCGTCACCCCCTATTTCGTGCATATTCCGCTCTACGGATCGATCTGGGGATTCGCGTGCGCCTCCGACGTCCTCGATCCCAGCGCCATGACGAGCGCGGAGGTCGAGCGAGTCATCGCCGCGCGCGGCCTTCGCGACCTGCAGTACTACAACGGCGAGACGCACCGGGCCGTGTTTGCATTGCCGAACTACGTCCGCGATTTGTTGAAGTGAGGGGGTCCGGATGCTCAAGAAACTGCGCAAGTCCTCGGGGCAGGTGACGCTGGTGCTGATCGGGGTGGCCGCGCTCCCGGGCTGCGGCGAGGACGACAAGCGCCGCGACGTCTACGCCACGCGCGAGGATTGCCTCGCCGATTGGGGCAACAAGCCCCAGGACTGTTCCCCCGCGTCGGACCCGCGCCATTCCCGCCTGGGCTATTTCTATGGCCCGACCTATCCGTACCAAAGCAGGGCCAGCGGCAGCTCGTGGAGCGGCACGTCGCACGGCTCGCGCTCGCTGGGCAACATGAGCTCGGGCGTGAGCCGCGGCGGCTTCGGCTCCTCGGCGCGATCCTCGGGCGGCTGAGAGCCGAGCGATGCAGCGCGAGAAGCGCGCGCCGAGAGGCGATTGGCAGAAGAAAGTCGAGGAGCTCGGCTTCTACTACCACTCCATCGACGGCGTCTACTGGGACGAGAGCGCCTGCTACCGCTTCAGCGCCGCGGAGATCGACGCGCTCGAGGCCGCCACGGGTGAGCTGCAGACACGCTGCATCGAGGCCGCGCAGCGCGTGATCGAAGAGCGCGACTACGCACGCTTCGCCATCCCCGAGCCGTTCCATGCTCTCATCGAGAGATCCTGGAACGACGACGAGAAGTCGCTTTACGGCCGCTTCGACCTGTCGTGGGACGGCAGCGGAGAGCCGAAGATGCTCGAATACAACGCCGATACGCCCACCGCGCTCCTCGAGGCGAGCGTGGCGCAGTGGTACTGGATGCAGGAGGTCTTTCCCGCCGCCGACCAGTTCAACTCGATCCACGAGAAGCTGATCGAGCGCTGGAAGGACATGAGAGGCGGCCTTCCCGCCGACGGGCGCGTGCATTTCACCGCCGACGCGGACTCCGCCGAGGACGAGGGCAACCTCGACTACCTGCGCGACACCGCCACCCAGGCCGGCTTGCAGGCGATTTCCATCGGCGTGGCCGATATCGGCTGGGACGGCCGGCACTTCGTCGATCTCGAGAGCCGGGCCATCAACGCGCTCTTCAAGCTCTACCCGTGGGAATGGATGGTGCGCGAGGAGTTCGGAAACAACCTCCTCGCCGGCACCATGAAGGTGATCGAGCCGCCGTGGAAGATGCTGCTGTCCAACAAGGCGATCCTGCCGGTGCTCTGGGAGATGTTCCCGGGACATCCGAACCTGCTCGCCGCGAGCTTCGAGCCCGGGCGCTTCAAGACCGACTTCGTGAAGAAGCCGCTGTACTCGAGGGAGGGCGCCAACGTCTCGATCACCTCCGCCGGGCGCACCGTGGAGGCTCCGGGCGAGTACGGCGAGGAGGGATTCATCTGGCAGGCGTACCACGAGCTGCCGCGATTCGACGGCAACTACACCGTGATCGGCTCGTGGATCGTGGGCGAGGAGCCCGCGGGCATCGGCATCCGCGAGGACGCCTCGCCGATCACCAGGAACTCGAGCCGCTTCGTTCCGCACTACTTCACCTGAAATCCACCCAAGGGGAGAAACGCCATGCGACAAGTCTTCGATTCTTTCGCCGGCCTCGACGATTTCGCGGTCTACCTCGCCGTCTCGCTGGTACTGCTCGCGCTCTTCATCGCGATATACATCCGCGTGACGCCGTATCGCGAGATGGCGCTCATCCGCGAGGGCAACATGGCGGCCTCCTTCAGCCTCTCGGGCGCGCTGCTGGGATTCGTCATCCCGCTCGCCGCGGCCGTGCAGCACAGCGTGAGCTTGATCGACATGGCGATCTGGGGAGTGATCGCGATGCTGGTGCAGATCGCGGCCTTCGTCGTGGTGAAGCTGCTCATCCCGAGCATCACCCAGGACATTCCCGCGGGCAAGGGCGCGAGCGGCTTCTTCCTCGGCTGTGTTTCGCTCGGCGTCGGCGTGCTCAACGCCGCCTGCATGAGCTACTGATGACCTGCCTGCGGGACGGCGCGCCGCGGCGATGACGCTTCCCCGGATCCATTGCGACCTGCGGCTCGGGCCGGGCGCCCAGTTCTCGCTCGCTCCCGAGGCCGCGCAGCACATCGGCAAGGCGCTGCGCCTGAAGACCGGCGACGCGCTCACCGTGTTCGACGGGCGCGGCGGCGAATACGAGGCGACCATCCAGCGCATCGAGAAGGACCGCGTCGACGTGAAAGTGGGCGCCTGGCGCGACGTGGAAGCCGAGCCGCAGCTGCAGGTCGGCCTCGTCCAGGGGCTGCCCGAGGCCGACAAGATGGACTGGATCATCCAGAAATCGGTGGAGCTCGGCGTGGCCTGGGTGCAGCCCGTGATCTGCGACCGCAGCGTCGTGCGCCTGTCGGGCGAACGCGCCGCGCGGCGCGAGGCCCACTGGCGGCGCGTGGCCGTGGCCGCGTGCGAACAGACCGGCCGCAACCGCATTCCCGAAGTGCGGCCCACGCTGGGCTTCCTCAGCTGGATCGCGATGCCCGCGAGTGCCGCGCGCTGGATGCTCCTGCCCCGCGAAGCGCCGCTCTCCAGCCAGCCGCGGCCCGACGGTCCCCTCGAGCTCGTCGTCGGCCCGGAGGGCGGGCTGTCCGATCGCGAGCGCGATCTCGCCCTCTCGCAGGGCTGCCTGCCGGTGGGCCTGGGCTCCCGCGTGCTGCGCACCGAGACCGCCCCGATCGCCGCACTCGCCGCGATCCAAGCGTTGTGGGGCGACTTCAGTGTGGGGACGGACCCTGGTACACGCCTTTGACTGGTTCAGGGTCCGTCCCCGGTTAACGTAGAATCGCGCGCCATGGCCAAGACAGCGCAGCTCAAGACCGAAGCCTTCGTCAAATGGTTTCGCTCCGCCACGCCCTATATCCATCGCTGGGGCGGGGCGACGTTCGTGATCGCCTTCGGCGGCGAGGTGCTCGCCGACGGCGAGTTCCAGCAGCTCACCCACGACATCAACGTGCTGGTGAGCCTGGAAGTGCGCGTGGTGCTGGTGCACGGCACGCGCCCCCAGATCGAGGAGCAGATGCGCCAGCACGGTGTGGCGCCGCGCTACGTCGCCAACCGGCGCGTGACCGACGACAAGGCGCTCGCCTGCGTGAAGGAGGCCAACGGCATCGTGCGCGTCGAGATGGAGGCGCTGCTGTCGATGGAGCTCGCCAACAGCCCCATGTGGGGCGCCGACATCCGCGTGTCGTCGGGCAACTTCGTCACCGCCAAGCCCGTCGGCGTGGTCGGCGGCGTCGACTTCATCCATACGGGCGAGGTGCGCAAGATCGACGCCGAGGGCATCCGCCGGCGCCTCGACGACCACGAGGTGGTGCTGATCTCGCCGATCGGGTTTTCCCCCACCGGCGACGTCTTCAACTGCACGCTCGAGGACGTGGCGACCTCCACCGCCATCGCGCTGCAGGCCGACAAGCTGATCTTCCTCACCGAGACCGCCGGCGCCCTCGACGCGAAGGCAAAGCTGATCTCCGAGCTCACCGTCAAGCAGGCGGGCGAGCTTCTCGCGGCCAACAGCCTCCCGGAAG
>JBGOST010000101.1:0-7140 GCA_041476125.1 Usitatibacter sp.
AGGAGATAAAGAATGAGCCCCACCACGACCGTAGGAAAACTGAGCAGCCCCTGGAGCAGCACGATCACCAGGCGACGTCCGGGAAAGCGGTTGGAGGCCACCCAGAATCCCAGCGCCACCGCGAACGGCGTGGCGAGCGCGAGCGCGGTGAGCGAGACCTTGAGCGAGATCCACACGATCCCCCACAGTTCCGCGTCGCCGGCGAAGAGCCGCGCGAAAGCTTGCTGGGTGGCGTCGAGGAGCGACACCTAGCGCGCGCCTGCCCGACGGCCGGCTTCGTTCGGAAGATAGAAAGCGCGCTCGCCCTCGATGCGGTACGAGGCGATGAGGCCGCGCGACGCATCCGAAACAAGCCACGCGGCGAACGCATCGGCATCGCGTTCGTTCACGGGGCGTTGCGCGGTGGGCTTGAGCCGCGTGACGCCGTATTCGTTCTTCAATCGCGCGTCGCCCTCGACGAGGATCGCCAGCGGGAATCGCGGCGCGAGCTTCTTGAGGGTAGCGCGGTCGATGAGATCGTAGGCGTCGAGCTCGTGCGCCATCATGAGCGTCTTGCCGGCGCCCTGCCCCGCCTCGAGGTATCCCGGCCACGCCCGGCGCCCCCCGGCGGCATCCCAGAGCTGCAGCTCCTTCTTGTGCGTGCCCGAATCGTCGCCGCGCGAAATGAATTTCGCGCCCGCGTCGCGAATGCGCCTGAGCGCGAGTGAGGCGTCGCGCAACCCGCGCACGCGCGCCGGATCGGACGCCGGCCCCGCAATGACGAAGTCGTTCCACATCACGTCGGCGCGCGACTTGCCTACGCCGAGCGCGACGAGATTCTCCTCGTCGGGACGGCTGTGCGTGAACACGATGTCGACGTCGCCGTTCTGCGCGTATTTCATCACCTGGCCGGTGCCCGCGACGAGAGGGCGGACTTTGACGCCGCTTGCGGCGGTGAACGCCGGCACGAGGATCGCGAGGAGCCCGGAATCCTCGAGCGTGTACGTGACGCCCAGGCGCAGCTCGGCCGCGTGGCCCGCCCCGCAAAGCGCGAGAGCGCACAAAGCGCCCCAGAAGCGATTCATTATCTCGAGGTCGGGAAGAACAGTTGCTCGTCGTTCACGCGGAAGCTCGCGATCGCGCTCCGGCCGTCGGCGCCCGTGAGCCACTCGATGAACTGCATCGCGCCCTTGTAGTTGACGTCGCGATACCTCGCGGGGTTCACCGCGATGACGCCGTAGGGATTGAACATCCGCGCGTCACCCTCGACGAGGATGTCGAGCGGAATGCGCGAGCGGTAGGCGCCGTAGGTCGCGCGGTCGGTGAGCGTGTAACCCGCGACGTGCCCCGCCATCGTGAGCACTTCGCCCATTCCCTGGCCGGCGGACAGGTATTGCTTGCCGCTCGGCCGCTCGCCGATTTCGGCCCAATAGGTCTTCTCCATCTTGTCGGTGCCCGAGTCGTCGCCGCGCGAAACGAAGGTCGCCCTGGACTCGAAGATGCGGCGCATCGCCGCGAGCACGCTCTTCAGGCCGCGAATGCGTGCCGGGTCGTCGCGCGGGCCGACGACGACGAAATCGTTGTACATCACGTCGCGGCGATTCACGCCGAAACCCTGCGCCACGAACTGATCCTCGTCGGGACGGCTGTGCACGAGCACCACGTCGACGTCGCCGTTCTCGCCCAGCTTCATCGCCTTGCCGGTGCCCACCGAGATGACGTGGACCTTGAGGCCGCTCGCCGCCTCGAACGCGGGCAGGATCGCCTTCAGCAGGCCGGAATTCTCGGTGCTCGTGGTGGTCGCCAGGCGCAGCGTGCCCTCCGCGGCGAGCCCGTTAGCAGACAGGGCGAGGGAAAGCAGCGCCAAAACGGCAAAAACTATGCGTGGCATCGAGGAGGTTTTGGCCAGGCGGATCGGTACAATCGGCTCGAATTCTAGCATTCGCGCTCGCGCCCTCCTGCCATGCTCATCACGCGTTCCCGCCTGCCGTTCGCGCTCGCCGCGGGCCTGGTGGCGCTCGCGTTGCTGGTGGCGTTGAGCCTCGCGCTGGGCAGCTTTCCGGTGGCGCCGCGCGATGTGGCCAATGCGCTCTGGTCCGTCTTCGCGGGAGGCGACGGCGGCGTGGGCGATCGGGCGCGCTCCGTCGTGCTCGAGATTCGCGGCCCGAGAGTGGTCGCGGCCCTCTTCGTGGGCGCGGCCCTCGGCACCGCGGGCGCGGCCTACCAGAACGTGTTTCGCAATCCGCTCGTCTCTCCCGACATCCTCGGCGTGTCGAGCGGATGCGCCCTCGGGGCGATCGTGGGCATCCTCGCCGGCCTGCCGGCCGCCGCGATGCAAGGCCTCGCATTCGCCGGCGGCCTCGCCGCCGTGGGGCTCGTGTTGGCCGTGGGCTCGTGGGTTCGCGGCCATGACCGCGTGCTCACGCTGGTGCTCACCGGCGTCGTGGTCGGATCCCTCTTCTCGGCGGGCGTGGCCTTCGCGAAAACGGTCGCCGATCCCTACAACCAGCTTCCCGCGATCACGTTCTGGCTCCTGGGCAGCCTGGGGGGCGCGCTGCCCGCGGACCTCGCCTTCGCCGTGCCGCTCATGCTGCTGGGAATGGTGCCGCTCGCGCTGCTGCGCTGGCGGGTGAACCTGCTGGCGCTTCCCGACGACGAGGCGCGCGCGCTGGGAGTCGACGTGCCGCGGCTGCGATTCTGGGTGATCGCGGCGGCCACGCTCTCGACCTCCGCCGCGGTGGCGATCGCGGGGGTTATCGGCTGGATCGGGCTCGTGGTTCCCCACGCCGCGCGAATGCTCACAGGCCCGGGATTCGCGCGCGTGCTGCCGATCTCCGCGCTTCTCGGCGCCGGATTCCTGCTGCTCGTCGACACGCTGTGCCGCACCGCGGTCGCGGGAGAGCTGCCCCCGGGAGTGGTGACCGCGATCGTCGGCACGCCGGCTTTCATCGCGCTCCTCGCCGCATCGTCGCGGCGCACGCCATGACGCTCGCCGCACGTGCGCTGTCGTTCGGCTATCCGGGCCGCGAGGTGGGGCACGGCCTCGATCTCGATCTCGCGGCCGCGGAGGTGCTGTGCGTGCTCGGCCCGAATGGCGCGGGGAAGACGACCCTGATGCGCACGCTGCTCGGATTGATCCCCGCGCTCGGCGGACAAGTCCTCGAATCCGGCCGCGACCTCGCGCGCCTCTCGCGCCAGGCCGTTGCGCGTGCGCTGTCCTACGTGCCGCAAGCTTCGCAGGGCCCGTTCGATTTCACGCTCCTCGAGCTCGCCGAGATGGGTCGTACCGCGCACCTCGGAGCCTTCGCGAAGCCGGGGCGCAAGGATCGCGAGATCGCGCGCTCCGCGCTCGAGCGGCTCGGCATCGGAGGGCTCGCCGAGCGGCCGATCGGCGCGGTGAGCGGCGGCGAGCGCCAGCTCGCGTTGATCGCGCGAGCGCTCGCGAGCGAGGCGCGGCTTCTGGTGATGGACGAGCCGACCGCGGGGCTCGACTTCGGCAACCAGTCGCGCGTGCTGGAGGAGATCGCCCGTCTCAAGGCGGGCGGCCTGTCGGTCCTCCTGTGCAGCCACGATCCGGATCACGCATTCCTGGTCGCCGACCGGGTACTCCTCCTCGAGAGCGGGCGGGTCCTCGCGCAGGGCGTCACGGCGGAGATTCTCGGGGACGAGAACCTCTCGCGGCTCTACGGCGTGAGGGTGCACGTGACCGAGGTCGATACCCCCGCGGGCCGCCGGCGCGTCTGCGTTCCGGCGCTCACGGCCGGGGGTGGGTCATCCCCCGTGGCAACCGGCCGTTTCATGAATTGAAGAGCGGTGGTAAAACGGCTGGGCGGGCAATAATCCTGGGGGGGTGCGCGGAAATGGGCGCGGGCAGGGGCAAGACCAAGGGAAACGGCAACGGGCATGCCGCCGCGAGGGCGGCGCCCGGCAAGCGCTTCGCGCGCAGCGAGGACCTGGGACTGAGCCGCGGCGAATTCCTGGTCCTCGATCGCCTCTCCACCCCCGAGAAGATCCAGGCGTTTCTCAACGCCACGCCGATCAACCACGAGCTCGGCGGCGAGACGGTGCTGTCGGTGCGCGAAGTGATCCGCCAGCGCCGTGCGCATTGCATCGAGGGCGCGATGTTCGCCGCATGCGCGCTCTGGGTGCACGGCGAGCCGCCGCTCGTGATGCACCTCGATTGCCACGAGAGCGACTTCCCTCACGTCGTGACGCTGTTCCGGCGCGGCGGGGCCTGGGGCGCGATTTCCAAGACCAACGGCGCGCCGCTGCGCTATCGCGATCCGATCTACCGCACGCTGCGCGAGCTGGCCCTCTCCTATTTCCACGAGTATTCCAACCGCCGCGGGCACAAGACGCTGAGAAGCTATTCGTGCGCCTTCGACATGCGGCGCATCGATCCCGAGGAATGGGTGACCGCGGAATCGTCGTGCTGGGATACGCACGACCGGCTCACCGACCTGCGCCACTATCCGCTCATCTCCAAGCGCCAGGAGCGCCTCCTCGCCAAGCGCGACGCGTTCGAGCGCAAGGCGGCGAAGATCGTCGAGTACCCGAAGCCGCTCGCCTCTTAAGGCTGGGCGTCGCGCTCGCGGCGCAGCACGCACTCGCTGCGCTCGTCGTCCATGCGCACCGTCTTCCAGCGCCGGAAGCCCGCCTTCTCGAAGGCTCGAATCGAGGCGGCGTTGCCGTCGTCGGGGCCCGCGAGGCACGCGTGCGCCCCCATGGATGCGAACACCACCTCGTCGACGAAGCGCCGCACTACCTGCGCGCCGAGGCCGCGGTAGAGCAACGGCTCCTCGCCGATGAACAGGTCGATGCCGACTACGCCCTCCTCGCAACCGAGCTGCTCGCGGTAGTCGGGAAAGGTCTCGATCGCATAGGCCTGGATGTACCCCGCGTCGGCGCCGTCGAGCGTCATGATGAAGGCCTGCACCGCGTTGCCCTCCTGGGTGCGCGGCCCGTACTTCGCGACGACTTCGGCGAACGAGCTGGGCGCGGCGGCGTACCACTTGGCCACGTGCCGGCGGATCAGCCACAGGAAGACCTGCTGCAGGTCGTCGACGTCGAGACGGCGAAACGCGATGGCCTGCGCGGTGCTCATTTCGCGCTGCGGTGCGGCGGCTCGCTGTCGATGAGCGCGAGGAGGGCCTCGAAGTCCACCGGCTTGGTGAAGTGATGGTCGAATCCCGATTCGCGCGCCCTCTTGCGATCGCCTTCCTGCCCCCAGCCGCTGATCGCGATGATGAACACCGCATCGCCCCGCGCCTCGCGCAGCCGCCGCGCGACGTCGTACCCGGAGACCTTGGGCATGCCGATGTCGAGGAGGACGACCTGGGGATCGAAGTCTCCCGCGACCTTGAGCGCCTCGAGCCCGTCGTAGGCCACGCGCACCTCGTCGCCCCGCACCTGCAGGAGCATGCCGAGGCTGTCGGCGGCGTCGATGTTGTCGTCGACGACGAGGATTCGGCGGGGATCCATACCCGATTCTAACGACAACGCCGAGCACCGTTAGCGGATTTCGGCGAGCAGCTTTTCGACGCTTCGCTCGGCCTGGGCCACGTAGCCTCCCGCGAAAAGGTTGGCGTGGTTCAGCACGTGGTAGAGGTTGTAGAAATCGCGGCGCACGCGGTAACCGTCATCGGGCGCCCACGCGGCGCGATAAGCGGACTGGAAATCCTTCGGGAAGCCGCCGAAGAGCTCGGTCATCGCGAGGTCGGCTTCGCGATCGCCCACGTACACCGCGGGATCGAACAAGACCGGCACGCCCTCGGACGTGGCCGCGGCGTTGCCGCCCCAGAGATCGCCGTGAAGCAGCGAGCGCGCGGGGACATAGCCGCGAAAGAACGCCTCGCAGTCGGCCGCGAGACGCTCGCCGCGATCGATCACGCGCGACGGCAGGCGGTTGCGGGCGGCGAGCCGCAGCTGCGCGTGCAGGCGCTTCTCGCGCCAGAATTCTAGCCAGTCGCCGCACCAGCCGTTGAGTTGAACCGTGGCGCCGATGAAGTTGTCGCGCTCCCAGCCGAATTTGTCGCGCGTAACGCGATGCTGGGCGGCGAGCGCGGCCCCAAGCTGCGCGGCGCTTGCCGCATCCAGCGCGGCGAGCTCGAGCCATTCGAGGACGAGCCACGCGCTTTCTTCGTCCGCCCCCTGCGCGATCACGCGTGGCGCGGCAAGCGCGCCCGCGTCGCGCAACGCCCGCAGGCCATCGGCTTCGGCCGCGAACATAGGCGCGCGATCGGGCTCGTTGGTCTTGGCGAAGTAGCGCTGCTCGCCCGCGGGGCCTTTTCCGGCGAGCGCAAATGCGTGGTGAATGCAGCCGCCGCCTACCGGCTGTGCCGAGCGAACCTCGAAGACGTTCCCCGTCGCCGCCGCGATCGAGCGCGAAAGCGCGCCCGCGAGCGCGGGGTTCACACCACCTTCATGCGATCGAGCCCGCGCGCGAGGTCGGCGAGGAGGTCCTCCGGATCCTCGAGGCCCACGTGCAGGCGGATGAGCGGCCCGCCGGCCCAAGGGCGCACGCTGCGCGCCTTCTGGATGTTGTGCGGAACGATGAGGCTGTCGAATCCACCCCAGCTGTAGCCGATCGCGAAGCACTCGAGCCGGTCGATGAAGGCCGCGAGCTGCGCGTTGCTGCACTCGGCCAGCTCCACGCCGAAGAGCCCCGTCGAGCCGAGGAAATCGCGCTTCCACAGCGCATGCCCCGGATCGTCCTCGAGCCCCGGGTGCAGCACGCGCTTCACCGCGGGATGGGTCTTCAACCCCCGCGCCACCTTCAGGCCGCTCGCTTCGTGCTGCTTCAGGCGCATCTCGAGCGTGCGCATGCCGCGAATGGCGAGAAAGATGTCGTCGGGGCTCGCCATCTGGCCGAAGTCGCGCGAGACATCGCGCAGCCGCGGCCACCAGGCCTCGTTCGCCACCACCGCGCCGATGATGACGTCGGAATGCCCCGCGGGATACTTCGTCGCCGGCTGCACCACCATGTCGGCGCCGTGATCGAAGGAGCGGAAGAAAACACCCGTCGCCCACGCGTTATCGTGGATCACCGCGGCGCCGCGTTCCCTCGCGATCTTCGCGATGGCCGGAAAATCCTGCACCTCGAAAGTGTGCGAGCCGGGACACTCGAGATACACCAGGCGCGTGTTCGGCCGCATGAGCCCT
>JBGOST010000102.1:0-7089 GCA_041476125.1 Usitatibacter sp.
CGTCTTCGCTTCGGCCACCAAGCCCGGAGCGCGCCGCGCCGGGCTCGAGAATCTCGCCGCGGCGGCGATGAATTCCGGCTTGCCCGTGGTGGCGATCGGCGGCATCACGCTCGAGAACGCGCCGCGGGCGATCGCTTCGGGCGCCGACATGGTGGCGGTGATCTCGGCGCTCTTCGGCGCGGCCGACGTGCGCGCGGCCGCGCAGTCCTTCGCCCGCCTGTTCGGCGCGCCCGCAACGGGAAACGCACATGTACGAACGCAGTCGCGAGCTCTTTGAGCGCTCGGAAAGGCTCATCCCCGGGGGCGTGAACTCGCCGGTGCGCGCGTTTCGCGCCGTCGGCGGCACGCCGGTGTTCTTCCGCGAAGGCCGCGGCGCGCGCCTCACCGACGAGGATGGCCGCGAGTACATCGACTACGTGGGCTCATGGGGCCCGCTCATCCTCGGGCACGCGCATCCGGAAGTGCTCGCCGCGGTGGCGAAGGCGGCGGCGCGCGGGCTGTCGTTCGGCGCGCCCAGCGCGCTCGAGCTGGAGATGGCCGAGCTCCTCACCTCGGCCATGCCCTCGCTCGAGCAGGTGCGCCTGGTGAGCTCGGGCACCGAGGCGGTGATGAGCGCGCTGCGCCTGGCGCGCGGCTTCACGGGACGGGCGATCATCGTCAAGTTCGAAGGCTGCTACCACGGCCACAGCGACTCGCTGCTGGTGAAGGCGGGCTCCGGGGCGCTCACCTTCGGCAATCCCACTTCCGCGGGCGTTCCCGCCGAGCTCACCTCGCACACGCTGGTGCTCGACTACAACGATCCGCAGCAGGTTGCGGACGCTTTCGCGCGCTACGGCGATCGGATCGCCGCCGTGGTGCTCGAGCCGATCGCGGGCAACATGAATTTCGTGCGGCCGAGCGAGGCGTTCCATCGCACGTTGCGCTCGCTTTGCACGCAGCATGGCGCGCTGCTCGTGTTCGACGAGGTGATGACGGGATTTCGCGTCGGCCCGCGCGGGGCGCAGGGACTCTTTGGAATCACTCCGGACCTCACCACGCTCGGCAAGGTCATCGGCGGCGGAATGCCGGTGGGCGCATTCGGCGGCAGGCGCGACATCATGCAGAAGCTGGCACCCGTGGGGCCCGTGTACCAGGCCGGAACTCTGTCGGGAAATCCCGTCGCGGTGAGCGCCGGACTGGCCACGCTGAGGCAGGTGTTGCGCGAAGGCTTCTTCGATCGCCTCGAAGCGACGACGAAATCGCTCGCCGCCGGGCTCGTCGCCGAAGCGAAGGCCTGCGGGCTGGCCGCCAGCGCGGCGAGCGCCGGCGGGATGTTCGGGTTTTTCTTTCACCCCGAGGCTCCCGCGTCGTTCGCGGAGGTGATGCAGTGCGACCGCGAGGCCTTCAATCGCTTCTTCCACGCGATGCTGGAACGCGGCATCTACCTCGCGCCGTCGGCATTCGAGGCGGGGTTCGTTTCCGCGGCGCACGGCCGCGCCGAGCTCGACGCGACGTTCGCCGCGGCGCGCGAGGCTTTCCCGTTGGCCCGGGGGGCCTAGCGTGCGCTTCGTTCCATCGCGCGCGCGCCTGGCGGCCCTGGGGCTCGTGACCGCCATAGTCACCATGATCGCCCTGGCGATCATGGTGATCGGCGACCTGGATAGCGATGTGCGGGGCTACGTGGAGGTCAGCTTTTCGCAACAGGTGAAGGACGACCTGCATGCGCTGCGCGCCCACGTGCTGGAGCTGCGCGCCGCCACGCGACTGGGCGCGCGCACCGGCGATGCGGAGGCTTTGTACAACATCGAGCTGCGCGCCCTCGAGGTCGAGTCCGATCTGGCCAGCCTGCAGCGGCTCACGGCCGCCGGCACGCCGATTCCCGCGCTGCAGGGCTTGGCGCAGCCGGCGCGCCTGCTGGTCATGCACGCGCGCTCGGTCGCCGCGGTGCGCGGCCTTCGAGGCGCGCAGTCGGCGGTCGATCTGTCGCAGGAGACCGAACGCCTCACGGCGGAATCGAACGCCGCCATCGAACGCTCGCTCGCCGACCAGAGCGCGCACATCAAGGAGCGCACGCAGGCGCAGATCCAGCTCGGGGAGCGCCTGCGCCGCTTCATCGGGGGGCTCCTCGCCGGCTCGACCGTGGCGCTGGTCGGATTGTTCGTCGCGTACCGGCAGGCACAGGTTCGCGAGCGCGAGGCGCAGCGGCGCATCGAGCATCTGGCGCATTTCGACCTGGTGACGGGCCTGCCGAACCGGGCGTTGCTCTCCGATCGCCTCGCGCAGGAGACTTCCCGCGCGCGCCGCAGCTCCCGCGGCTTCGCGGTGCTGTTATTCGACCTCGACGGATTCAAGGAGGTGAACGATACCTGGGGACATGGCGCCGGGGACCGCGTGCTCGCGATGGTGGGCGAGAGAGCGCGAAGATGCGTGCGCTCCTCCGACACGGTCGGAAGGCAAGGCGGGGACGAGTTCCTCGCGATCCTCCCCGAGACGGGCCTGGAGGGAGCGCTGGGCGTGGCCGAAAAACTGCGCGAATCGCTGCGCGCGCCCTATCCACTCGGCAACACGGAGGCGCGCTTGAGCGCGAGCGTGGGCGTGAGCCTGTTTCCCGATCACGGTTCCGATCCCGAAGCGCTGCAACGCGCATCCGATGCCGCGCTGTATCGAGCCAAACGCGAGGGCAAGGACCGCACCGCGGTGGCGGTCGCGATGGCGCGCCCGGCCGATGCTTCCGCAATCGCGAAGAGCGCCGCGTGAACCGGCGCGCGCCGCGCGCCTAGCGAAGGCCGGCGATGTATTCGGAGACCGCCTTCATGTCATTCTCCGAAAGCCTCGAGGCGATCAATCCCATCACTTGGTTGGGGCGGCTTCCCGTGGCGTAGGCCTTGAGCCAACCCAGGCTCAATTCGGGGTACTGGCCCGCGAGGCGCGGATACTGCGCGGGAATCCCGTGGCCGGCGGTGCCGTGGCACCCCGAGCAGGGCGCAACACCCGCCGACTTGATTCCCGCACGCCACACCTGCTGCCCGCGCATCGCGAGCGCCTTGTCGCGCGCCATCGCGAGGGCCGGCTTCTGGCTTTCGAAATAGGCGCCCACGCTGCGCATGTCCTCGGGCGTAAGTCCGGCCGCCATGCCCTGCATGATCGGGCTGGGACGCGCACCCGACTTGAAGGCGGCGAGCTGCGCTGCGATGTAAGCGGCGTGCTGGCCCGCGAGGTGCGGGTTGGCGTTCGCCACGCTCTTGCCGTCGGCGCCGTGGCACGCCGCGCACACCGTCGTGGCGATCTGCTTGCCACGCTCGAGATCCGCCTTGGGAGCCGCAACGCCCTCCGCGGCAGCGGCGGCGCTTGCGTAGACTAGCGCCATGAGCCCGGCAAAACCCGTGAGAACACGCATTCGGGAACCTCGCGAAAAGGAAAGCGGCGGAAAGCGGCGGAAACCCGGAGATTTTAGCGTAGCGCGGCGTCCCGCGCCGAGCCGCAAGGGCGGGGCGGGTGCGCTTGCCCTCGGACGGGCGAGCTATGCGATGTCGGTTCATGACCCGCGCGAGCTGCCGCGGCCCGGCGCCCCGGAGCTTGCGTTCGCGGGCCGCTCCAATGCCGGCAAGTCGAGCGCGATCAATACGCTCACCGGGCGCCGACGGCTCGCCTTCGTGAGCAAGACGCCGGGCCGCACCCAGCTCATCAATTTTTTCTCGCTGGGCGAAGGCGCGTTTCTCGTCGACCTGCCCGGCTACGGTTACGCCGGAGTCCCGGGCGAAGTGCAGCGCCACTGGAAGATGCTCGTAAGCGAATACATCACTTCGCGCGAGTCGCTTGCCGCGGTGGTCGTGGTGATGGATGCGCGCCATCCCTTGACGCCGCTCGACCGGCAGCTGATCGGGTGGCTGCACGAGGCCGGGCGTCCCGCCCACCTGCTCCTGACGAAATCGGACAAGCTTTCCCGGCAGGAGGCGCAGCGTACCCTGGCCAAGGTGCGCGCAGAGTCCGCCAAGCTCTGTCCCGGCGCGACGGTGCAGCTTTTTTCCAGCCTCAAGGCCGAAGGAATCGAGGAGGCGGTCCGCACCTTGACGCGCCTGGCGGCCCAAAAAAATAAAGCCCCGGCTAAAGGGGAGTAAAGCCGGGGCCAAAAATGCCTTAATTGGGATTAAGGCGCCCGCTCAGGGAGGAGAAGCGGGGAAGGAGTAACCCTTCACCGAATAGGAGTTCGAGCCGCGTGCTAAAGTTCCCGCCTTTTTTCAGGACCTGAGATGACCTTCAGCCTGGGCCGTTTTCCGCAGCGTCGCATGCGCCGGTCGCGGCGCGATGAGTTCTCGCGCCGCCTCGTGCGCGAGGCACGCCTGGCGCCCGAAGACCTGATTTTGCCGCTCTTTGTGCGCGAAGGCCGCCAGGTCGCCGAGCCGGTCCCGTCCATGCCCGGCGTTTCCCGGTTGAGCATCGACGAGCTGCTGAAGGTGGTTGAGCAAGCGCTCACACTTGGAGTCCCCGCGATCGTGCTCTTTCCGGTGATCGATGCGCCCCTCAAGACCGCGGGGGCCGAAGAGGCCTTCAACGACGGCGGGCTGGTGCCCCGCTGCGTGCGCGAAGTGAAGAAGCGCTTTCCGGAGATGGGCGTCATCACCGATATCGCGCTCGATCCCTCGACGATCCATGGCCAGGACGGGCTCATCGACGCCTCGGGATACGTCGTCAACGACGAGACCCTGGTCGTTCTCGAGAAGCAGGCCCTTTCCCACGCCGCGGCCGGCGCGGACATCGTTTCGCCTTCGGACATGATGGATGGGCGCATCGGCGCCATCCGGCGCGCGCTCGACGCGCGCAAGTTCATCCACGTGCGCATCCTCGCATACTCGGCCAAGTACGCCTCGGCGTTCTACGGGCCGTTTCGCGACGCGGTCGGATCCGCAGCGACCCTGGGCAAGGGCGACAAGAAGACCTACCAGATGGATCCGGGCAATTCCGACGAGGCGCTGCACGAGGTCGCGCTCGACCTGGACGAAGGCGCCGACTACGTGATGGTGAAGCCCGCGATGCCGTACCTGGACGTCGTGCAGCGCGTGAAGGAGCGCTTCCGCGTGCCGACCTTCGTCTACCAGGTGAGCGGGGAGTACGCGATGCTCAAGGCCGCGGCACAGCTCGATTGGATCGACGGCGACGCTTGCATGATGGAGGCCCTCCTCGGCTTCAAGCGCGCCGGCGCCGATGCGATCCTCACCTACTTTGCCCTGGAAGCGGCGCGGCGCCTGAAGCGGGGCTGAGCAAGGCCTCGACATCCGCCAGCCTCGCGCGCTGCGGGGAATCGAGCGCGTCAGGCCGCGCGCGCGGGCTCGAGCGCTCGTCGTCGCGGTCCAGGACGGTGAGCGTCACCGTGACGTCCTCGAACTCGAGGCTGATCTGCGGGACCTCGTCCAGGCGCCCGCCGCGACTCACGCGACGCGTGCCTTCCTCGAAGCGATAGCGGTTGTTCAGCAGGAACATCGTGAGCGCCTTCACGTCGTCGGTGAACAGCTGCAGGTTCACGTCGGAGAACTGCGTGGCGGTGCCGGAAAGCACCGAGCCCACGAGGGCCGGCCGGAAGGCATCGAATTCACGCATCACCGTGACGGCCACTTCGCGCAACCGCCGCAATTGCTCCGGTTGCTCCTCCTGCTGGTAGAGGCCTTGGTACTCGCGCAGGGCTTCCTCGATCTCCTGGTTGTCGGGCAGGAGGTTCGCGTCTCCCAGCCCCGCCTGGCGCGCCGCCTTCGTCTTCGCCGTGGCGTAGTCGGTGATGCCGTCCTCGGCCATCATGCGCGCGGCGATGTAGGCGAGGTGCTTGCGCAGGTTGTTGTCGCGTCGCGATCTTGACTTGCCCATGGGCTCGAGCCGAGCGTGGCAGCGGGTCAGAAAATCTGGTTCTTCACTTCTTCGGGCGGCCGGCTCCCGTCACGCGCAAAGGCGCCATCCTCCCCGACCGGCGGCAACGACTCCTGGTAGAAATACTCGGTGGTCTTGCTGTGCCCGTCGAGCTCGCGCAGCCCCGTGGCCGGATTGATGTTGATCGCGACCACGCCCGACGGCGGCACCAGCTCGGTCTCGGGGACGCCCTTGAGCACCTTGCCCGCGTAGCTCATCCAGATGGGCAGGGCGGCCAGCCCCCCGGTCTCGTTGGGTCCCAGGTTCGCCGGCGTGTCGAACCCGATCCATGACACGGCTACGAGCTTGCCGTTGAAGCCCGCGAACCACGCGTCGATATGGTCGTTGGTCGTCCCGGTCTTGCCGGCGAGGTCCTGGCGGCGCAGCTCCATCGCCTTCGCGGCGGTCCCGTAGCGCACCACATCGCGCATCAAAGTCGCCATGAGGAAGGCGTTGCGCTCGTCGAGCACCCGCTCGGCGTTCGCGCCCGCGGTCTCGGGCTTGGCCAGGTAAAGCGTCTCGCCGCGATTGTCTTCCACGCGCGAGATGAAATACGGCCTCACGCGATAGCCGCCATTGGCGAACACCGCATAGGCGCCCGCCATCTGCAGCGGCGTGGCGGATCCAGCGCCCAGCGCCATGGTGAGGTAGGCGGGATGCATCTTGGGGTCGAAGCCGAAGCGCTGGATGTAATCCTGCGCATAGTGGGGGCCGATCGCCTGCAGGAGGCGAATCGACACCATGTTCTTGGAACGCGCTAGCGCGGTGCGCAGCCGGATCGGCCCGTCGTACTTGTTGTCGTAGTTCTTCGGCTCCCACAACTGGCCGCCGGTCTTCGCCGCCTCGATCACGAACGGCGCGTCGTTCAGCACCGTGGCGGGCGTGAAGCCCTTCTCAAGCGCGGCCGAGTAGATGAAGGGCTTGAAGCTCGAGCCCGGCTGGCGCCAGGCTTGAGTCGCGTGGTTGAACTTGCTCGCGCCGAAGTCGAATCCGCCGGCGAGCGCGAGGATGGCGCCGTTGGCCGGATCGAGGCCCACGAGGGCGGCCTCGACCTTGGGCAGCTGCGCGATGCTGTAGCCGCCTTTCTCGCCCGGCTGCAAGCGAATGATCGAGCCACGGCGGATGGCGCGGTCGGGATTCTTGTCGACGAGGCCGCGTGAGGCGAACTTGAGTCCCTCGCCCGCGATCTTCACTTCGTCGCCGCGGCGCATGACC
>JBGOST010000103.1:0-7088 GCA_041476125.1 Usitatibacter sp.
AGCTGCAGCACGCCGATGATGTCGCCCTCGTGGTTCTTCATCGGCACGGTGAGGAACGAGGTCGAGCGATAGCCCGTGCGCTTGTCGAAGTTGCGCGTACCGGAGAAGTCGAAGCCCTCCTCGCCGTAGGCGTCGGCGACGTTGACGGTCTTGTGGGTGAGCGCGGCGTAGGCCGCGATCATCGTGTAGTTGGGCTCGCCGTCCTTGTCGTGCAGCGGAATCGGGTAGAACGGCACGGGATTGCCCGAGCTCCCGCCCATCGCGATGGAGAGCGAGTCGGTGCGCACGATCTCGAACTGCAGCTTGTCGCCCACCAGGCGGTAGAGCGTCCCGCCATCGGCGTGCGTCAGGTTCTTCGCCGCGATGAGGATGGTCTCGAGGAGCTTGTTGATGTCGCGCTCCTGGGAGAGCGCGATGCCGATCGCGTTCAGGTACTCGAGCTTGGAGAGGAAGTGCGTCTCGAGCGAGCGCTGCAGCTCGAGGAGCCCCGGCGGGCGCGGCGCGCCCTCCTGGAGCATCTTCTCGCGCTGCACGGCCATTACTTGATGCAGACCGCTCTGACTTGCGCCATGTCGGTCACGCCCTGGAGGACTTTTTCCATGCCGTCCATCTTGAGGGTGAGCATCCCCTCGATCAACGCGGTGGCGAGCATGTCCGCGACGCGCGCGTGCTCCTGGATCAGCTTCTTCATCGGGTCGGTGCCCACCAGCAGTTCGTGCAGGCCGACGCGGCCCTTGTAGCCGGTGCCGCCGCATGCATCGCAGCCCTTGTGCTTGTAGAGCTTGAAGTCGGGCTTGCCGAGGCCGTAATCGCGCTGGAAGCGCTCGTAGAGCTTCTTGAAGCTGCCCTGCAGGTCGGCCTTGAAGTCGGGGGTGTTCACGAGCTCGCCGGAATACTCGGTGATGAAATGCTTGATCTCGTCCTGTCCCGGCGAGTAGGCCTCCTTGCACTTGCAAAGGCGCTTGGCCAGGCGCTGGGCCAGCACGCCCAGCAGCGCGTCGGCGAAGTTGAAGGGATCCATCCCCATGTCGAGCAGGCGGATGATCGATTCCGGCGCGGAGTTCGTGTGCAGGGTCGCGAACACGAGGTGGCCCGTGAGGGAAGCCTCGATGCCGATCGCGGTGGTGTCCTTGTCGCGCATCTCACCGACCATGATGATGTCCGGATCCGCGCGCAGGAACGCCTTCATCGCGGTAGCGAAGGTGAGCCCGCCCTTGGGATTCATCTGGCACTGCCGCAGCCCCTTCTGCGTGATTTCGACCGGGTCCTCGGCGGTCCAGATCTTGGTGTCGACGGTGTTGAGAGAACCCAGCACGGAGTGCAGCGTGGTCGTCTTTCCGGAGCCGGTCGGGCCGCAGACGAAGAAGAGTCCATAGGGCTTGGAGACGCACTGCTTCAAGCGCTCCATGTTCGACGGAAGGATCCCGAGCTTGTCCATGGGAATGGGCTCGCCGGCGGCGAGGATACGCATCACCACGTCCTCGACTCCGCCCGCCGTGGGGATGGTGGCGACCCGCAGCTCGATGTCCAGCGGGCCGAACTTCTTGAACTTGATCTTGCCGTCCTGGGGCTTGCGCTTCTCGGAAATGTCCAGGTCGCACATGATCTTCAGGCGCGTGACCAGCGGCGAGCGATAGGCGGCGGGAACCTCGATGTAGTTGGAGAGCGTGCCGTCCTTGCGGAAGCGGATGCCCGTCTTGCCCTTGCCGGGCAAGGGCTCGACGTGGATGTCCGAGGCGCCCTGGTTGTAGGCGTCGACGATGATCTTGTTCACGAGCTTCACCAGCTCGTTGTCGGCCGCCGCCGAGACATCATCGGCCCCGCCCGCGGCGAGTCCGTCCTCCTCGTCATCGAGGCTCGAAAGCAGGTCTCCGATGGATTCGTTGCTGCCCATCATCTCGGCGCCGAAGAAGTGGTCGAGAGTGAGCTTGAAGTCCTTCTCGGTCGTGACCTTGAAGACGACCTTGGAGCGCGGGAAGACGTTCTCGACCATGCGCGAGCTCTTCACGCGCTCCGGGTCGGTGGACATCACGACCACGCCCGCCTTCGAATCCTCGAGCGGCAGCCAGTGGTTGGCCTCGGCGTAGTCGCGCTTGATGTTCTTCAGCAAGTCCGGCGGCTTGATGCGGTCCGGCTTGAAGGGCTCGTACTCGACGCCGAAGAACTTGGCCAGCGCGGCGCCGATCGCCGGGTGCTTCACCTGGAACTCGTCGACCAGGATGTCCTCGACGTTCTTGTTCTTGCGGCGCGCGGCCTTGGTGGCGAGCTCGAGCTCGCCCGCGGCGATCACGTTGTCGACGACCAGGTACTCGAACTTCGACGAGATCGACCCCGGCATCTGCTGCCGGACGCGGAAGGCGATCGCGAGCGTCTTGGACAGCTCGACCACGCCCTCGTCGTGCAGCGAGGAGAACGGCTGGCCGGCGAGGTTGTTGATGAGCTGGATCACGCCCATGAGATCGGTGCCGGTGTCCCCCCCGAGGATCGGGGCGATCAGCATCTGCTTGGAGCGGTAGCCCGTGCGCTGGTCGACCGCCTTCAGGAACGTGAGGTTGGGCGAGTACTGCTTCAGCTCGCCGTCGTCGTACACGTCCTTGATGTTCATGTGGCGCTTGTTCAGCGCGCAGTAGCCGGCGAGCGAAGACTCGGAGATCGGCAGCTTGATGTCCTTGAAGGAGTTCAGCCCGGTCTTCACCTTCGAGACGATCGAGGAGCCGTCCTCGCTCGTGATGTAGACCGTCATGCGGTCGGCCTCGAAGAGCTGGCAGATATCCCTCGAGACATCGAGGATGATCTCGTCGATGTTGTTGGTCGAGTGGATGCGGTTGGTGACCGCCTGCAGCTTCTTCGAGAACGCGAGCTTCGCGCCCATGTCGGCGACGCTGCCCGACGACGGGACCTTGGTGTCCAGAAGTGCGCTCATGATTGCACCTGCCGAATAGTTGTCATTTGCCTGCCTCCCCGCGCCTGCGCTACAGGGTGAATTCCTGGTTGTTCTCGAGCATGCGCGGGCGCCAGCGCCCCGCCGCCTCTCCTACCTCCTTCATCGTGAGCGCCCCTTCACCCGGCTTCAGGTGGGTGATGAAGACCTCCGGGCTCACGCGCATCTTCTCCAGCTCCTGGGCGAGAATCCTCGGGCACAGGTGCTTGGACGCCGCCGCGATGTCGCTCTCCTTGTTGGAAAACGCCGTCTCGATGATCAGGTACTTCAGGTTCTTCGTGGCGTTCACCACGCTCCAGAGCGCGTCGTTGGTCGAGGTGTCGCCGCTGAAGATGAGCGCGTTGCGCCCGTTGTCCATCACATAGCCGACCGCCGGCACCGTGTGGTTGGCCGGAATCGCGGTGAAGCGGCGCCCGCGCAGCTCCACGCCTTCCCCCACCTTGATCTCGCGGTACACCATGAACGGCGCCTCTGCGTTCGGGATCTGCGTGAAGTCCGGCCAGATCTTCCAGTTGAAAAGATGCGCCCTCAGGATGTCGAGCGTCTCCTTGATCCCGTACACGATGATCGGGTTGCGGCGCATCCAGCAAACGGTATCGACCAGGAACGGGATGCTCGTGACGTGGTCGAGATGCGAGTGGCTCACGAAGATGTGGTCGATCTTCGCCAGGTTCTCCAGCGAAAGGTCTCCCACGCCGGTGCCCGCGTCGATCAGCACGTCCTCATCGACCAGGAACGATGTGGTGCGCAGCCCGCCGCCGATGCCTCCGCTGCAGCCCAGCACCTTGATCCTCATCGTCTGTCCCAGGATTGCGGAAGGCGTGTTGCTGCGCCCATCGACGCTCGGGCCGCGGTCTCGTTGGAGTACGGAATCTCGCGCCATTATCGACAAACCTTAGCACGGCGGCTGTGCGCCATTCCACAGAATTTCCTGCACTGTGGAAGTGCCGCCGTCGAGCCCCCGGCCGGGCGGCCGGGAGCCCTTTTCGGGCTCACGGCTTGTAATAGAACTCCATCTTCACGCCGGCGATCTCGATCAGGTCGTGATCGCCGAGCGCGCGTGCCTGGGCGCCGAGGGAGGCGCCGTTCAGGGTCGGGTAAGTCGCCCCTTCCACGTGGGTGATGAAGTAGCCGTTGGGCCGCTTGGTGATCACGGCGACCTGCAATCCCGGCTTGCCGATGGTGGTGAGGTTCTTGGTGAGATCGAGGGTGCGTCCCGCGGCGGCCCCGGAAAGCACCTGGATCACGGCCTCGCGCAACCCCCCGGCGGCGCCGGGCGCCGGGGCCGGAGCGGCCGCGGCAGGCGGCGGCGCGGCGGGAGCGGGCGTCGGCTTGGGCGCTGGCGCGGGCGGCGAAGTGGGGTGGTCCGCGACGGCCGCAGGAGCCGGCGCCGGAGCGGGCGCGGCCGGCTTCGGGGCCTCGGTCGCCATCGGCTTCAGGTTGGTCTGCGTGTCGCCCATGCCCGCCTCCGGCTTGGGTGGCGGCGGCGCGGCCTTGGCGGGGTTGCGGATGATCATCGTCTTCTCGAAATCGGCCGCGGTCGCCGCTGTGGGCGCGTCGTTGAAGTACTTCAGCTTGTGCTTGCCGATCTCGACCACGTCGTTGTTCTGCAGGAAGTGCTTCTTCACCGGCTTGCCGTTGACCATGGTGCCGTTGGTGCTGCCCAGGTCCTCGATGAACGAGTCGTTCAGGATCGTGATGATCGCCGCATGCTCGCCGCTCACCGCGAGGTTGTCGATCTGGATGTCGTTGTGGGGCTTGCGACCGATGAGCGTGCGCTCCTTGGAGAGCGCGAACTCCTTCAGTACTTGCCCGTCGACGCTGAGGATGAGCTTGGCCATGGTCGTTTTCCTTGGGAATTACCCGAAAAATGCCTTCAACCGCGCGAGCCAGCCCCGCGGCACACCAAAAGGCTCGGCGACCCGCACCAGCATCGCCGAAATGTTATCCCGGCCCCCATTGTCGTTCGCCGCCTGGACCAGCTGCGCGACGGTGAGGGTGGGATTGGTCCTGAGCGTGATGAGGGTGAGTCGAATCTCCTCGTCCTCGACCATGTCGGAGAGCCCGTCGGAACAGAGCACGTAGATATCCTCGGGCTCGGTCTCGTACACGTGCACCTCGGGCTCGACGGTAGGGTCGATGCCCAGCGCGCGCGTGACGAGGTTCTTGTTCTGCGACAGCTTCGCCTCCTCGGGCGTGATGAGGCCCGAATCGAGCTGCTCCTGCAGCAGCGAGTGGTCCCGGGTCACCTGCTCCATCGCTTCCCCGCGCAGCCGGTAGAGCCGCGAGTCCCCGATGTGGGCCACGGTGAGGAAATTGTCGAAGAAGAGGCACACCACGAGCGTGGTCCCCATTCCCGCGCATTCGGGGTTGTTCTGCGAGGTGGTGAATATCGCGCTGTTGGCGCGCGCGATCTGCTCGCGGATGAGGCGCTCCGAGAGCGCCTTCGCATCGTCTCGCCCGAGGCGCGCGACATCGCGCTCCACCCACGCCTCCTGCAACCCGTCGGAGATGAGGGAAGTGGCCATGCCGCTGGCAACCTCGCCCGCGTTATAGCCTCCCATTCCGTCGGCGAGGACGTAGAGGCCAATGCCGGGGCGCGACTCGATGCAGTCTTCATTGTGGTCCCGAACGCGACCCGGATCGGTAAGGCTCGCCGTTTGCAGCGACTGCGAAAGACTCACGTGCGCCCCCGGTTGGCGCGCATCTCCATCGCCCCGCGATCGCCCGCGTGTTCGCCCTCCAGTTTCCAGTGCGCCTGTTGTGTCATCCCGCTTCCGGTTTTTTCTAGACGCCGAAACCCGCAAAAACTCGCGTTTATAATAACTTAAAAAGCTTTTTTCATAAACAATCCCGCTTCCGGCCCGATGTCCATGATTTCTCGGGATAGTTTGGGGGCCAGGTGCCGCCTTTCCGCTCGGTTGCCAGTCATTATACGATTGGGTTTAATGGGGCTTGCGCCGCTCCGCCGCAATTCCCGCCAACCCGTCCGGTTGCCACTCCGCCGAGGCCCTCATGGACCGCCTTCAAGACATCGATCCCCTCGAAACACGTGAATGGGTCGACTCGCTCGACGCCGTTCTCGAAATCGAAGGGCCGGATCGCGCGCATTTCCTCCTCGAGCAGCTGGTCGACAAGGCCCGCCGCTCGGGAGCCTACCTCCCCTACCGGGCGCAGACCGCATACCTCAACACGATTCCGCCGCATCTGGAAGAGCTCATGCCCGGAGATCATGCGCTCGAAGCGAGGCTGCGCTCGTACGTGCGCTGGAACGCGGTGGCGACCGTGCTTCGCGCCGGCAAGAAGGATCTCGAGCTGGGCGGCCACATCGCAAGCTTCGCCTCCGCGGCAACGCTCTATGACGTGGGATTCAACCACTTCTGGAACGCGCCGAGCGAAAAGCACGGCGGCGACCTGATCTACATCCAGGGCCATTCCTCGCCGGGCGTCTACGCGCGCGCCTACCTCGAGGGGCGGCTCACCGAGGCGCAGCTCGACAACTTCCGCCAGGAAGTCGGCGGCAAGGGCATCTCCTCCTATCCGCACCCGTGGCTCATGCCCGATTTCTGGCAATTCCCTACTGTCTCAATGGGGCTCGGGCCGATCCAGGGTATCTACATGGCGAGGTTCCTGAAATATCTGCAGGCGCGCGGGCTGGCAGGTACGGAGAACCGGAAGGTGTGGGTGTTCTGCGGCGACGGCGAGATGGACGAACCTGAGTCGCTCGGCGCGATCGGCCTCGCGGCGCGCGAGAAGCTCGACAACTTGATTTTCATTGTGAACTGCAACCTGCAGCGCCTCGACGGCCCGGTGCGCGGTAACGGCAAGATCATCCAGGAGCTCGAAGCCGATTTCCGGGGGGCGGGCTGGAATGTAATCAAGCTCATTTGGGGCTCGTACTGGGATCCTTTGTTTGCTCGCGATGTTGAAGGCCGCCTGCTCCGCGTAATGGAAAGCACGGTCGATGGCGAGTATCAGAACTACAAGGCTAACGACGGCGCCTTTGTGCGCAAGCACTTCTTCGGCAAGGACCCGAAGCTGCTCGAGATGGTTTCGCGCATGACCGACGAGGACATCTGGCGCCTGAACCGCGGCGGGCACGATCCTCATAAGATCTATGCGGCCTACGCGGCAGCCGTGAAGCACA
>JBGOST010000104.1:0-7031 GCA_041476125.1 Usitatibacter sp.
CGACCTTGCAGATCAGATGAACGGCCGAGGACGAATCCTCCGGCAAAGGTGATTTGAGAGAAATCTTCTCTCCTCGCATCTTGGCGGCCAAGACGAGAAGCTGGGCATGCTCGTCGTAGACGTCATCCCGGCCGGGAGCGGCGAGCTTGCGCCATTCCATGTAAGGCTCGACTCGGCCCATCATGATCCACCGCCACAAACGCGTGAAAAGAACGACGACGACAATGAAAACAATTCCGTTGAGCACGAATTTCACGCCATCGGCCACGGTGAGCTGGCCGGCGGCGATGGCGGCCTCGTCTGGAGGATGAAACCAGGCGATTCCTGCCGCGATGGCGGCTCCGATCATGAACAGCACCAACGGGCCCACGAAGATCCAGAGGAAGAATGTCGTGAAACAGCCCAGCGCCTTGCCCATTTGCGAACGCGCTACTTTCACCGTCCAGTCCTCGAGGAATTCCTCGTAGGGCATCTCGGAGCGTTTCTTGTCCCACGCCAGGCGGCACGCGACGATCCGGCCCACCGCGAGGAAGCCATGACGCATCCTGCGCAGCGTGGCCACGGCGCGCGCGATGGCGGGAAGCATCGAGTAGAGACTCAGAAGCAGCAACAGCGATCCGATGGTGACCAGTCCGATACGGGGCGCCGTCTTCCAAGGGCCCGCGGCGGCGAGCGCCAACAGGAGCGCGGCGGGAATCGTGAACATCAGCGTCCCGGTCACGTCGTAGGGCGTGAGAAGCTTGAGCCGCAAACCCAGGGGAATCTCGCGGGGCGGATCGGCGAGTCTCGGGATGCGCGGGGGGGCGTTCGAGAATGCCGTGCTCATAGGGAGCCTTGGAGCGTCAGGGCCATGCGCTTGAGCCCCTTTCGAACATCGGCGCAGAACGGCTCGTAGTCCTTGCGAAAGTTCTCGCACATCGGATACGGCGTCGCCTGCACAATCACCGCCGTGCCCGACTTCTTGTCGTAGAGGGCCGCGGTGTATACGGCGACAACGCCGTGGCCGATCGCGAGCACGGGAAAGTAGTGGAGCTCGGAGCCGTCGCTCAACGTCTCCAGCTCGTAGTACCAACCGATCTTGCGCGCGTCCTCGTCTTTGACGATGGGAAGCGATTTCAGCATTGCCGCGAGGCGGGCGCGGGACTTCGCGGAGAGCTCGCGCACGCGGGCGCCGTTCTTGCACGCCGCGGCCGTAAAACCTCCGAGATCGTTCGCAAAGCCTACGGGCCGAAACGCGGCGCGCTTCTCGCACGGCACCTGCTCGAAACCATTCGTTCCCTCTCCGGGGAATATCGGATCGGCGCGATCTCCCAGGGTCAGCACGAAGCGCTCCTTTTCCTGGGGGATGACCTGGTAGATGGCCTTGGACACGGCGGAATAGAACTGCCGCTCCTCTTGCGTCTGCGGCATTCGCGGATCCTGATAGGCCTGCTGCGCCGCGACGGGGAGGCAGAACGCGCAAAGCAAAATGATTCGGGGCGCGCGCATGCACTAATCCGGCTTGATCCCCGCATCCTTGATCACCTTCGCCCACACCGGAATCTCGGACTTGATGATCGCGGCGAACTCATCGGGCGAGTTGCCGATGGCCTCCAGGCCGAGATCGGCGAACTTGGCGCGTACGTCCGGTTGCGCGAGCGCCTTGACGGTTTCGAGATGCAGCCTGCGAATGATCGGCGGCGGCGTCCCCGCGGGCGCGAGCAATCCATACCAGATCGTGACCTCGAAGCCCGGATAGCCGGACTCCGCGATGGTCGGCAATTCCGGAGCCGACGCGGCGCGCTTCAACGAGGTCACCGCGATCCCGCGCAGGCGTTGTGAGTGACCAGCATGTTCGGCGTCACGGTGAGCTGCGAGATGGGCGCGAGATCTTTCACCGGGTCGAACGACAGCTTGTACAGGCTGGGATTGATGACGAGCTGCCCGTTGACCACGAATCCCAGCGTGTAGCCATCCGGTGCCGCCTTCGCGACGCGTTCCGTGGCGATGTTGCCGCCGGCGCCGGTAGCGTTGTCCATCACGATCGGCTGTCCCAATGCCTCGGTGAGTTTTTGGCCGGTATTGAATCGAGGTCCACACCCTCGAGACAGCGCACATTCACGGTCCAGATGTCGGCGCCGTTCCTCGGTCGCCGGAACGGCAGGATTCCGCACACCGGACAAAAGTAGTCTTTCGCGATCTTCGTATTCCATTCATAAACGGACATCTCGCTCATCGGCGTGAGAATGCGGATTTCTCCTTCCTTCACCCGATGATTGAGCGCGCCCCGCGCGCGGCATATCGAACAGTCGCAAACGCGGACATGGTCGAGCTCGGCGTCAACCTCGAACTGAATCTTTCCGCAGTGGCAACTTCCGCGATATGTCGTTTTCATGGGGATATCATAGCCACCGGCGGCATGGGAGGCCCTTGCCCCTTATTCCGCTACGCTGATCCCCGAGCCGCCCATATCCTTCGGGACGTCCTTCATCTTCGGCAGCCCGTCCTTGATTCGCAGCTTCGTCTCCTGGTAGTTGACGTGCACGCCGGGCTGGTACGGGAAGTCCGGAATGGTCGCCGCGTACACATCGACGAGTCCCATGCCGGGATGGTCGGTGAAGAGGTGGCCGCCGCACGTCTTGCACCATTTGCGATAACTTTTCGGCGTCCTGTTGTAAGTGGCGATCTTGTCCGCACCCCGCGTGACCCGCACCGCTTCGGGCTTCCACAAGGTGAAGGCGTTGATCGGTGCCGCCGACCAGCTTCGGCACGAGTCGCAGTGGCAATAGCCCATCGCCACCGGCTCGCCGCTGACCGTGAGCTGCACCGCGCCGCAGAAGCAGCTGCCTTTGTAGGTCTTCGTGGCGTGTCCGTGATCGGGAGAGTGAAGTTCGGGGGTGTCCATGCTGCTCGTCCTTTCGGTGGATAGTGGAAATGCACAGCGACGCGAATTGTTCCGCGCCGTAGGTTGCTAGTATCCTCTCCGGCCGGCTCCAGGTCTTTGGCCCAGACCCCGCGTTTCTTGCCCGAAACCCCCATGGATCCTTTGTCGGACGTTCTCAAGTCGGTGCGCCTCGAAGGCGCCATCTACCTCAACGCGGAGTTCACCGCGCCCTGGTGCGTGCAGTCGAGATACGGCTTGGCGAGCGTGCGGGAGCGGCTTGCCGGGGCCGACCACGTGATGTTCTTCCATTTCTTTACCGAAGGCGGCTGCAAGGTGCCGCTGGCCGACGGGCTGGTTAGCGGACGTACGCGACGCGCAAATCGGACGCGCGCTGGCCTTGATGCATGGCGAACCCCGCAGGGCGTGGACGGTGGATGAGCTCGCGCGCGGGGTCGCGCTTTCCCGTTCCGTGCTGGCCGATCGTTTCGCGGCGCTGGTCGGTGAGCCGCCGATTCAGTACTTGATGCGATGGCGCCTGGCGCAAGGCCGGACTGAAGTAGAAGTGAAAAGAGCGCCTGGACTCACCCAGGCGCTCGTTCATTCATCAACAAGCTTCGCCCGGCTTGTTACAACCACACTCCGTATGGCACGCAACGCAACACGTCGTGTTTCCCTCGCAATCGTCTCTTACCTCACATTGCCGCCAGCAGCTCTCCAAAACCGCTGGCCCTGAACTCACGGCGAAGGGGGCCTTTCCGATCGATTTGCGATATGCGTTCTCAACCTCTCGAGGAAACGTGTACTCCTTTTGCGTCATGAACTTCACTTTCTCCGCCTGCGATCCTTGATCTCGAAGAATCGCAAACCGGGCTGCGGTGGGATTGGACATTATCCGCATCGTTGCATTGAGTCGAGTTTCGAATGCAGCGGCGTCATATGCCTTCACTGACGTTTCCTTCTCTACAGCAGGATTGAAAGCGCATCCGGCAACAACAAACGCAAGCGCTGCAATCGGTCCGATTCGACTGAACATTGATTCTCTCCGGTTGGATTTTTTTTCGACCGCACGCGGTGCACTGAACAATCATGCAGCACTGCGAAGCTTATACAGCAGATCTTGCCCGCCGTCGCCAACGAAGGGCGCATCCGCTTGCGGTTTGGTCGAGTCCTACCTGGTCAGGTAGGGCATCGGGACGCGTTGGATTACCCTCTCCCCGGCCCTCTCCCAAGGGAGAGGGAGAACACCGACCCAGGGAGAGGGAGAACACCTCTAGAGAAAGGGCGCCGCGCGCTCCAGCAGCTCTTCCAGTCCCGGCTCGTCGGCATTGCGCGGCTTGCCCGGATGGATGATCGACACCTGGCAGGCTTCGGCCGCCTCGACGAGCTCGCGATACGTGCCCGCCTCCAGGTTCGCGATGCAGGCCTGCTTGTTCGCGTCGTAGGCGAACATGCGGTTGTTGAGGTGCGTGCATTCGTCGCAGCTCGTGCAGCGCGGCGTCTCGATGTACGGCGCGTCCGAAGGCGGCGCTTTCTCGATCTGTGCCGGCGCGGCGGAAACCGGGGGCGCGGCGGGAGCCGCGGCAGCTTCCTGCGGAGCTGGCGCCGCAACCTCGACTACCTGCGCCGCGGGCTGCGCGACGGATGCGAATCGTTGCAGCCGGCGCCAGCGATCGCGGCAACGGCGCGCCTGCTGCACGATGGGCTCGCCCACGACGAGCGCGTGCAGCACGTCGTGCTCGTCCACCATGCTCACGCTCGGCAGGGCTTCCGCCGAAGGGCTGCCCCCGGCATCGAGCCATTCGTCGACTGGAACCACGCCCGCGGTGCCGCCTGGAACCTTCAGGAAATGACGCGCATAGCGCGCGTCGGCCGCGAGGAAGTCGGCGAGCGTGAAGCTCATGCTCCCGGATGCGCGCTGGTGCTCCGCGTCCTCGTATGCGAACGCGTGCGCGGGCCAGTCGCGATCGGGTTGTGGATTGTTCTCGAGCGAAAAGCGCGACTCCGCCTCCGGATCCTTCGCGGGGTCGTAGGTGAATGCGGGGAACGCGCGCGATTCCATGGCCGCCGCCGCGTTGAGATAGGGCGGCAGGCAGGCGCTGTCGCCGCTCGCCCCCGAGAAAATGCTGAAGAGCGCGGGCCCGGGATGCGTGAGGCCTTTCAGCACGCGAGCGCGCAGCTGGAAGAGGTTCGACGCGCTCGCCTGCAGGACGAAGACTTCGTTCAGCCCGATCGCCATTCCGGCGATCGCCTGGCCGCGCGCGCCCACGGCCGCCAGCGGATCGGGCTTGTCCGCGCCGCCGAAAAGATCGTCGGACTGCAGCAGGATCTTGGCCGGCATCCCGGAGCAGAGCAGCTCGAACAGGTCGGCCTGCTCGGCGGCATCGAGGCCGCTTTCATTCAGGCAGACGAGGTAATCGGGAAACTGCGCCAGGTCTTCCGGCGTGAGCGTGCTCTCCTGGAACTGCTTGAACAGCGCGTCGTGCCGCGATTCGACGTATTCGCCGTCGACCTCGAGCTTCGCCATCGCGATGCTGCGCGCAAGCTCCGCCAGCCGGGGCAGGCGCGCGCGGAAGGTCCGCAGCGCGGTCGCGCAACGGTCGAAGACGAACGTGTAGCCGGAGGCGTCGAGGAAGAAGCGCTGCGATTCCAGGGCGACGAGGAGGGAACGGATTCGACGCCGGCGGCTCTCGGGGAGCGAGCGCACGCCAGTGGCGCGCCCCAGCACCCTCGACATCGCCTCGAAGTCGAAGGCGTCGCGATAGGCGGTGCCCACCGACCCCTCGAGCTTCTGCGCGCTGCGCCCCGGCGTCGAGCGGACCGCGTCGGCCTGGAGGATTTCCGCAAGCCGCAGCACCAGGCGGTCGATCTCTTCGTGGAAGCGGGCTTCCTTGCGCTGCCGGATCGCCTTCCAGGCCTGGAGCAGGTATCGCGCGGGCATCGATTCGCTGCAATCGAGCACTTCGCCGTCGGGCTTGAGTGCCGCGCGAACGCGCCCTGCATCTTCACCGAGCGCCTCGTGTCCCCGCACGGCGAGCCGGCTCACCGCGAGGTCCCAGAGCTGGAAGAGCGTGCCGGAAGCGCCCTGCCCGAGCGCGACCCGGATCTCGCGCTCGACGCGAAGCACGTTCTTGCGCAAGCGCTCGCCCTCGGCGCCGGCGGGGGCGAGCTTGTCGAGGAGCCGGTCCACGACCGAAGAAAGCGACAGGACGAATTCCTCGCCCGCAGGCTCCGGCGGCAGCACCAGCGGAAAGTCATAGCGAAGGGCGGCGAGGTCGCGGTGGCGCGCTGCGAGCGCCGGGCGAAGGTTGCGCGCATCGGCGGGCTCGGACGTTCCCGCGCCCCGCAGGCCGGTCATTCGAAAGGCGACTTGCGCCCGGAGCTCCGCATGCATGGTCTTAACTCATGGGGCCGGCCGCGCCGCGGATTGCGCGGCTTGCGGCCAGACGGTGAACTTGTCGAGCTCTGCTTCGAGCCCGGCCTGGATGAATTCCGGCGTGCGCAGCCGCGAGCTGCGCCGCAGGTCCTCGTAGCAGGGAACCTCCGGGTTGCGATAGAGGATGCCCACCGGAATGGGATCGGTCGCCGAGGCGATGCGGCGCGCCGCGTCGAGATCAAGGGGATCGTGCACCGCCTGGTTCGTATACACCCGCGCGAGCCCGGGGCTCAGCGTGAGGCCGCGCTCGTGCGTGAGGAGCAGCGTCTTCCTCGGATTCTGCATCCACGGGTCGAACATTTCCGGCAGCCATTCGGGGCAGCGCTGCATGATGCGCACGAACGACAAGCCCTTGTGATGGAACGCCGCCTTGACGATCTCGTAGAGCACTTCCGGGATCCAGTCCACCGCCTGCGCCACGAAGGAGACGTTCTGCACGCCGAGCGTGACCGAGAGCGGATTGAGCGCCTCGAGGTAGGAGCCGCGCGGCGTGGTGTTGCTCTTCAGGCCCTTGGGCGAGGTGGGCGAGGCCTGCATCTTCGTGAGCCCGTAGATCTGGTTGTCGTGAAGGAATACCGTCAAGCGCATGTTGTAGCGGATCGCGTGGATCCAGTGAGCCGCCCCGATGCTCAGGCAGTCGCCGTCGCCGGTGTTCACGAAGACGTGGAGGTCGGGACGCGCCATCTTCACGCCCTCGGCGATCGGCAGCGCGCGCCCGTGCGTCCCGTGGAAGCC
>JBGOST010000105.1:0-7024 GCA_041476125.1 Usitatibacter sp.
AGGAGCGCTCCCTCGACGATCGTCACCTTCACGCCGTTCAGCGCTTTCTCGATCCACTCCACGTCGGCGTAGACGATCTGCAGGTCCACGTCCGCCGGCAGCGCTTTCTTCAGCTCCGCGGCCGCCTTCTTCGCGCCGTTGCCCACTTCGACGATGTTGGCGTCCTGGACTTTCAGCACCTGGATGGTGATGCCCGGCTTGCCGTTGATGCGCGAAAGCGAATCGGCTTCCTTCTCGCCGTCCACGATCTCGGCCACCTGGTCGAGGTACACCAGGCCCTTGGCGCGCCGCGCGACGATGATCTTGCCGAAGCCCGCGGGCTCCTTGATCTTGCCCTCGATGCGCACCAGCTGCTCGGTCGGGCCCTGCACGATCTTGCCGGCGGGCACGTCCATGTTCGCCGCCCTGATCGCGCCGATGATCTCGTCCACGCCCACGCCCTGCGACTGCATCTGCGCGGGTTTCAAATTAATCAGCACCTGGCGCGCCACTCCGCCCGAGGTCTGCACCTGGCCCACGCCAGGCACGTTCTGGAAGCGCTTCACGATCACCTGGTCGGTGAGCGTGGTGAGCTCGCGCAGGGTGCGCGTGGGAGAGGTGACCGCGAGCGATACCACGGGCTGCGCGTTGTCGAAGTCGCCGCGCAGGATGAGCGGATCCTTCACCTCGCGCGGAAAGCCGGGGCGGATCAGCGCGATCTTGTCGCGCACGTCCTGCACCGCGCGCGACATGTCGGTGTCGAGCCGGAACTCGATGTAGGTCTCGCCGCGGCCTTCCCAGGCGTTGGAGCGAATCACCTTCACGCCGTTGACCGTGTTGACGACTTCCTCGACGGGCTTGTTGACGTCGTTCTCGACCGCTTCGGGGGAAGCGCCCGGATACTGGAACTGGATGAAGACGAACGGGACCGTGATGTCCGGCATGCGCTCGACACGCAGGCGGTTGTACGAGAACAGGCCCAGGACGCACAACGCCACCATCACCATGGTGGCGAAAACCGGCTGGTTGATGCTGGTCTTGGTGATCCACATGGCGAAGCTCCTAGCCTGCCTTGCCGGGTGCAGTGACCGCAGGCTTGATGTCGGGGGCCTTCATCACGGCGGGGTCGCCGGCCTTCAGGCCCGTGACGCGCGCGCTCACCACGCTCAGGCCCTCCTCGAGGCCGCTCTTCACCTCGATCATTCCGGCTCGCGCCTCGGTCGCGCCCAGCTTGACGGCACGCTTGCCGATCTTGCCGTTCTCGAGCGTGAAGACGTAGCTCTGGCCGGCCTCGTCGCGCACCGCGGTGGCCGGAACGATCATCGCCGGCGTCGACTTGTCCTGCACGATCTGGCCCTTGGCGAACATGCCGCCCTTCAGCGCGCCGTCGCGGTTCGCCACCGAGATGTAGAGGGTGATCTGGCGCGAGCCCGCATCCGCGGTGGGGTTGATGCGCTCCACGCGCCCTTCGAAGTCGCGCTCGCCGAAGCCGTCCACGCGGAAGGTGACCGATTGTCCCGGCTTGATCGAGGGAATCTCGGAAGCGGGCGCAGGCGCCTCGATTTCCATGCGCGCCAGGTCGACCAGCGCGAAGAGCGGGCTGTCCACCCCGACCTTCTCGCCGGCATTCGCCATCTTCTTCGCGACGATGCCGGAGAACGGCGCATGCACCTCGGCATCCGCCATCCCCTTCTGCGCCATGCGCAGCTGGGCTTCGGCCGAGCGCACGCTCGCGGCAGCCGCCTCATAGGTGCTGTGGGTGGTGTCGAAGGCGTTCTGCGAGATGAATTTCTGGCGCAGGAGCTGCTGGCTGTTCTCGCGGTTCTTTTCCGCGATCGAGAGCTTCGCCTTCGCCTCCTCGAGGGCCGCCACCTGCGTCTCGAGCCGCGAACGCAGGTCCGCGGTGTCGATCTGCGCGAGCAGCTGGCCCGCGGCGACACTCTCGCCCTCGCGCGCCAGCACGCGGTTCAGCTCACCGGGCACCTTCGCCTTGACCGTCGTCTGCACCAGGGGCGCGAGCGACCCCGAGAACGGGATCGAGCGCACCAGAGCGCGCATCTCCACCACGGCGATGTCGGCGGGGGTGAACTCCAGCACCGTCTTGGCTTCGGGCTTCTTCTCTTCCCTGGGCGCCTGGCCGGCGCGCAATCCGACGATCGATCCGAGGACGAGGAGGACCACGACGGTGATGACAACCGGCTTCGAGCGCCAGCGGCGCGGCACCTGGGGCATGCCGGGGGCGGCGGTTTTTTTCCTGAAGAGCATGGTCGGACTCTCGTGCGGCGGTGCGGATTCCCGGATGGGGACCGAGCTTGTGCCCCGTTGGATGCGAGGCCCCGCCCTGTTGGATTCGAACGCCGCGAAAAGGGTGGTGAATTATACGCCGCGGGGGGTGGCCAGGCCGGGTGCCGTGGGAGCGATTTTGCCGATGCGCCGCGCGATTCGCGCGGGGTCCCAGGCGCTTACGGCCTCGGCGAGAATCTCGCGCGGAATGCGCGTGGTGGGCGGCGCCTGCGAGAGAAATTCGAGGGCGGCGGCGAGGAGCTCGCCCGGGCGATCCGCGCGCAGCGCCGGAGCGAGCGTTTGCTTCGAAAGCTTTTCGCCGCGCGCGTTGGTTGCCACCGGGAAGTGCAGGTAGCGCGGGGTCGCCACGCCGAGCGCGTGCTGCAGCAGGATCTGCCGGGGAGTGGAATGGAGGAGGTCGGCGCCGCGCACCACGTCCGTCACGCCCTGCGCGGCGTCGTCGACCACCACCGCGAGCTGGTAGGCGGGCAGCCCGTCGCGGCGCTTCAGGACGAAATCGCCGATATCCCGCGCGACGTCCTGCGAGATGCGCCCCTGGACGCGGTCGTCGAATTCGACCAGCCCCGCGCCGACCCGCAGCCGATGCGCAACGGAATTCGAGGCTGCCACGGCGAGATCGCGGCAGGTGCCGGGATAGATCGCGCCTTCGAGCCCGTGCAGGCCCGCATCGGCAAGCTCCTTGCGCGAGCAGCGGCAGCCATAGACGAGGCCCTGCGCGCGCAACCGCTCGAGCGCTTCCTCATAGAGCGCGGTGCGGCGGCTCTGCCATGCGACTTCGCCGTCCCAGTGCAGGCCGAGGGATTCGAGCGCGCGGAGGATCTCCTCCGCGGCTCCGGGCACCGTGCGCGGGGTGTCGACGTCTTCGATGCGCACCCGCCATTCCCCGCCGGCGGCGCGCGCGTCGAGCCAGCTCGCGAGCGCGGCGACGAGCGAGCCGAAATGCAGCGCTCCGCTGGGAGAAGGAGCGAAGCGGCCCCTCATATGCAGCTCCAGCATCGCGAAAACGCGTCCTTCGTTTGCTCCCTCTGCCTTGGGAGAGGGTTGGGGAGAGGGTCACTCACGACAGCAACTCCGCGGCGACGAGCGGATCCTGCAGGCGCTTCACGAACCACTTGAGGCCCCTGCCCGCCTCGCCCGGCCGCCACGCGACGACGTGCTCGGCCGCGGGGCGCGGCACTTCGACCTCGAGGATCTTCAGGCGCCCGGCAAGCGCTTCGCGCTCGGCGATCCAGCGCGGCAGGAAGCCCACGCCCAGGCCCGCCACGTGCGCGGCGACCTTCGCTTCGAGCGAAGGGACGGTGAGGGCGTCCTGGCCCGAGAAAAGGCCCACGGTTCGCGGCGGCAGCAGGCGCGAGGTATCGGCGATGCTGACCGCGCGGTGGCGCTCGATGACCGCCTGGGTGAGCGGGGCCGCCTCGTGGACGATCGGATGAAACGGCGCGGCGACGAAGACCATCTCCACGCGGCCGAGGGAGGCGATCGCGTAGCTGCGCCCCGAGGGGGCGTCGCTGGGAGCTCCGACGACCAGGTCCGAGCGTCCGGATGCGAGGGCGTCCCAGGTGCCGCCCAGGACCTCGTGGGATAGACGCACCCGCGTGCCTGTTTGCTGCGTATAGAACTCCGCCACCAATCCGAAGATCCTATCGATCGGGATGAGCGTGTCGATGGCAATGCGCAGCTCCGATTCCCAGCCCTTGGCGACCTGCTGCACGCGGCACTCGAGATCCGCCGCCGCTTGCAGGAGGCGCCGGCCTTCCGCAAGCAATTCCCGCCCCGCATCCGTGAGCACCGCCCGATGACCCGTGCGATCGAACAGTCCCACCCCCAAACCCTCCTCGAGCTGTTTTACGGAGTAAGTGATTGCTGACGGGACGCGATGGAGGTCGTCCGCAGCCCCCGCAAAAGAACCCTTTCTATCAATCGCATCAATGACTTGCAGGGCTTCGAGAGTCAGTTTCATCGTTCAAGTAATTCGAATGAAAGTGGCTGAATATTTCGCTATGACAGCAGTTTTACTAGGTACATCATACGCTTCATCGTACTGAACGAATGTTGAAGGAGGCGCCTTGGAAATACGCCGCAGTCAGGAAAGAGGGTTGGCCGAGCATGGCTGGCTCACGTCGTTGCACACCTTCTCCTTTGCCGACTACCACGACCCGAAGCACATGGGGTTTGGCGCGCTGCGGGTGATCAACGAGGATCGGGTGCAACCCGGAAAGGGATTCGGAACGCACGGTCACCGCGACATGGAAATCATCAGCTACGTGCTCGAGGGCGGCCTCGCCCACAAGGATTCGATGGGCAACGGCTCGGTGATCCGCCCCGGGGACGTGCAGCGCATGAGCGCCGGCACGGGCGTGCGCCACAGCGAGTACAACGCCTCGGACCGCGACCCGGTCCATTTCCTGCAGATCTGGATCGAGCCCGACAAGCAGGGGGTCGAGCCGAGCTACGAGGAGAAGCACTTCGACGCCGCCTCCAAGCGCGGCCGGCTACGCCTCATCGCCTCGCGCGATGGCCGCGAGGGCTCGGTGCGGATCCACCAGGATGCCGACCTCTATGCGGCGCTCGTCGATGGGGCCGAGGCGGTGAAGCTCGAGCCGAAGGCGGGCCGTCGCGTCTACATCCACCTCATCCGCGGCGAGGCCGAAGTGAATGGCCAGCCCCTGCAGGCGGGGGATGCCGTGAAGCTTTCGGGCGGCGAGAACAAGGTCCGCGTCGAGCAGGGCCGCGACGCCGAAGTGCTGGTTTTCGATCTCAACTGAACAACAACGGGAGCTCTCCAATGAATTCAAACGTGCAACCCCTCGCCGCGCTCGCCGCGCGCATCCTCCTCGCCGTGATCTTCGTCATTTCCGGATTCGGCAAGATCACCGGTTTCGACGGCACCGTCGGCTACATCGCCTCCAAGGACCTGCCCATGGCGCAGCTCGTCGCGATCGGCTCGATCGTGGTCGAGCTGGGCGGCGGCATCCTGCTCGCCATCGGCTACAAGGCGCGCTGGGCGGCGCTCGCACTCGCCGTCTTCACGCTCCTTGCCGCGATCCTCTTCCACAATTTCTGGGCCGTGGAAGCCGCACAGAAGATGGGCCAGCAGATCAACTTCCTGAAGAACGTCGCGATCGCGGGCGGCATGCTGATGGTGTTCGCGTTTGGTCCCGGGCGCATGAGCGTGGACAAGTCATGACGACCGCACAACTCGAGAAGCAAGCGACGCGCGCGGTGGAGCACGTCGTCGATTCGGTCGTCGCTCCGGTCGGGACCTTCACGGTGCGCCGCGCGCTGCCGTTCAGCGCGCGGCATTCGATCGGGCCCTGGGTTTTCCTCGACCACTTCGGGCCGTTTCGCGTGAAGCCCGGCGAGGACGGCGTCGGCGCGCATCCGCACGCCGGGATCGAGACCGTGACCTACCTCCTTTCGGGGCGCAACGAGCACCGTGACTCCGCGGGGAACCGCGGCGTCGTCGCCGCGGGCGGCGCGCAGTGGATGACGGCCGGCCGCGGCATCGTGCATTCGGAGAAGCCGCTCGCCCAATCGGAAGCCGAGCTCACCATGCACGGCATCCAGCTCTGGACGTCGCTGCCGCGCGCGTTGAAGACCATGCCGCCGCGCTACCAGCGCATCGTCGCCGCGGACATTCCGGGCGTGGATGCGCCAGGCGCGCGAGTGCGCGTGATCGCCGGCGAGTACGCGGGTGTGCGCGGCCCCGCCGAGACGCTCATGCCGACATTTCTCTGGCACGTCACGGTTGCGCCCGGCGCGAGCTTCGCCGCGGCGATCCCCGCGGCGTTCGAGGCCGCGGCCTACGTGATCGAAGGCGCGGGCGGGTTCGGCGGCGCGCGCGCTTCGACGGGGCGCCTCGTCGTGTGGAACGGCGCTGAGGAAGCCCTGCAATTCGCCAATCCGGGCGCCTCCCCGCTCGAGGTGATGGTGCTGGGTGGAGCGCCCGCCGAGGGCCCGCTCGTGTTCCACGGCCCGTTCGTCATGAACAGCATCGAGCAGGTCCGTGCCGCCGAGGTCGCCTATCGCACCGGGCGCATGGGCGAGATCGACGAGCGCTGATGGCCCGCATCCTCGCCTTCGCCGGCAGCGCGCGTCGCGAGTCGCTCAACAAGAAGCTCGCGCGCGTGGCCGCCGAACATGCGCGCGCCGCCGGCGGCGAGGTGACCTTCGTCGACCTCGACGACTACCCGATGCCGGTCTATCACGGAGACCTCGAGGCGGCCGAGGGAATGCCGGAGAACGCGCGCAAGCTGCGCGAGCTCTTCATCGCAGCCGACGGCCTGCTCGTCGTCTCGGGCGAGAACAACCGCTCCGTGAGCTCGCTCTTGAAGAACACCATCGATTGGCTCTCGCGCAGCATCGGCGACGGCAAGGGCGCGAACAGCGGCCTGGCACCCTACCGCGGCAAGGTCGCCGCGCTGCTGGGCGCCTCTCCGGGAGGGTACGGCGCGTCGCGCGGCCTGCCGCACCTGCGCCAGATCCTCGCCGGGCTCGAAGTCACGGTCCTGGGTCCCGAGGTGGCATTGCAAAGGGCCCACGAAGCGTTCGACGAGAACGGGGCGTTGCGCGACAAGCGCATCGACGAGTCGGTGCGCAGGCTCGCGGCCGCCCTGGTCGAGGCTGCCGAGAAACTACGGTGAATATGAGGGTCAGACTCCAAGAGAAAACCGGGGACAGACCCCCATTTCCGTTGACGGAGTCAACTCCGCGGAAATAGGGGTCTGTCCCCGGTTTTCTC
>JBGOST010000106.1:0-7012 GCA_041476125.1 Usitatibacter sp.
AGAACCGCTGGATGGACGTGTATCCGCGGCCGCGCAAACTTTCCGGCGCGCACATGGCCGGCGCGGCTTACGACGTGCACCCGTTCATCCTCATGAACTACACCGAGAACTACGACTCCGTATCGGCGCTGACCCACGAATGGGGCCACGCGATGCATTCGTATCTTTCGAATGCCGCGCAGCCCTTCGTCACCGCGGACTACGCGATCTTCGTCGCCGAGATCGCCTCGACCTTCAACGAGGCCATGCTCCTCGAGCACGTGCTCAAGACCGCGAACAGCGACGACGAGCGCCTGCTCTATCTCGGCTCGGCGCTCGAGAACCTGCGCGCGACGTTTTATCGCCAGGCGATGTTCGCGGAGTTCGAGCGCACGGTGCACGCCGAGGTCGACAAGGGCGAGCCGCTCACCGGCCAGAAGCTCACCGAGATCTATGGCGACATCCTGCGCCGCTATCACGGCGACAAGGAGGGGGTGGTGAAGATCGACGACCTCTATGCCGTCGAGTGGGCCTTCATCCCGCATTTCTACAACGCGTTCTACGTCTTCCAGTACGCGACCTCGATCGCGGCGAGCTCGCTCTTCGCCGATGCGGTGCTCAAAGGCGAGCCGGGAGCGCGCGAGCGCTATCTGAAGATGCTGAGCGCGGGCAGCTCCGACTACCCCTACGAGCTGGTGAAGGCGGCGGGCGTGGACCTCGCCTCGCCGGCTCCCTACCGCGCAGTGGTCGCGCGGATGAACCGCATCATGGACGAGATCGAGGCGATCCAGGCCCGGCGCGAGAAAAAATGAAACCGGGGACAGACCCCGATTTTCCGCTCCGCGGAAAATCGGGGTCTGTCCCCTTAGGTGAGGGCGACGTATTGGTCGTCGCCATGCTGCGCGCGCTCGAACTTGAGGAACTCGTAGTAGCCGCAGCGCGAGCTGTCGGGATATTTGCGGCACACGCCCGGGCGCGCCTCGTAGACCGTGCAGCGGCGCTTGTCCTGGTCGAGCAGCACGCAGGTCGAGTCGAATATCTTGTCCTTGCGGTGGCGCAGCAGCCGCTTCTTGCCCTCCTGCTTCGTGAAACGCTCCTCGGCCACCTCGCAGGCCACGTCGAAATGGCGCGCCAGGCGCGCGATGTCGCTCATCGTGACCTCGATGTCGCTGTAGGTGCAGCAGAAGGCCGGGCACTTGTGGCAGGAATACTGCGCGCGAACGGGGATCGGAAAGGGCTTCTTCATTGCGGGAGCCGTCGTGGAAGGCGGATTGTACGCATTCGACACGCAACCGCCAACGCTGTTTGCGCTACAACCCGCGGCCCGACGCGCTCGCCGCGATCTCTTCCCCGGTGAGCGCCCTGGCGTACACCTTGACTTCGTCGACCATGCCGCGATAGGCGCCGTTGCGCTCCACCCAGGTGCCGAGGCGCAGCGTGTGCACGTCGGCGAATCCCGGCGCCGATCCCCAGGGAATGGCGCGCGCGACGAGCTTGCCGTCGACGTAGAGGCGCATGCGATCGAGGACGAAGCGATCGTAGACGATGGCGATGTGGGTCCAGCGCTCCGCGGCAACGGCGACCGCGCGCAGCGGCGCCAGCCGCACGTTGCCCACCAGGACCTCGGGACGGAAGCTGAATTGCTCGGGGCGCAGCTCGCGCGTCGGGCCCCGGCCGCGATCCTTCACCTCCACGAGCTCGCGGGGCGCGATGAGCTGCAGCGAGAAAGCCAGGTGGCGAACCTCGGGGCGTCCCTTCCAGTCGCCCTCGAGCTCCAGGCTTGCGACCGTTTGCTGCCGCGATCCCTTGGCGTACGGATTGATCCAGTTCTCGCGCTTCATCCAGAACTCGAGCGTGAGTCCGTGGGAGGTGTTGTAGCCCCGGGGCGGCTCGATCTCCAGCCAATCGCCGTTGCCGCCCACGTAAAGGCCCACGCCCACGCGCCCCGGGCGCGAGTGCAGCTCGCTGCCATTCATGCGCGACAAGTATTCGTCGCCCGGAAAGCGGCGATCGAACGACACGAACATCACCGGCGGCATGTGCGGCGCGGACTGGTGCTGATACTCGATCACGATCCAGGCGACGACGCCGAGGATCGGAGCGACCACGGCCACCACGGCGGTGTGTCCCAGCGCCGGGAGCGCGCGCTTGAAGGCGATCGCCGCCCCCGCGAGGCCCGCGACGAGCGCGGTCCCGACCAGGGCGTAGAAGGAGATTCCCTTGACCCATCGATCCACTTCGCGCGACAGCGTGATCGGGATGTCGAGCGTGACGCCTTCGGGACCCACTCCCACCATGATCCACGCGGCGAGCGCGGCCAAGCCGAGCAGGAGGACCGCGGAGGCGACGTTCGCGAGCGGCCCTGTCGGATGCAGGTAGGGATCGCGCAGCGCCGCGTGCAGGGGAATGGCGCCGCCGAGAAGGAACGCCGCCGCGGCCACCGCCACGACCCAGCGCGGGGCCCGGAAGCTCTCGTCGTCGCCGAAGAATGCGAAGATGAGCAAGCCGATGCCCACGATGGCGATCGCCCCGCCAATCAGCAGATCTCGGCGGGTGCTGGGGTTCATTCGCTGCGGCGTTCCGGGCGCATGGGGCTCATTTTCCCATGCGCTTCAGAAAGGAAAACGCCCGCTGCGAGGCGGGCGTTCTTGCGCAGGACGGGAGTCTTCCGCGCACTAGCTGCGACTCCCGGCGAGCTTGAACGCAGCGGATCTCATCGAGATGCTCCGAATTCGATTTCAGAGGCCCATGATACCCTCAGCGCGCTGCAGCCGCCACGCGCCAGACGACGCCGCCCACGTCGTCGGTGACGAGCAAGGCGCCGCGCTTGTCGATCGCCACTCCCACAGGCCGCCCCTGGGCCTCGCCCGCCGCGTTGACGAAGCCGCCCAGGACCTCGATGGGCTGCCCCGTGGGCTTGCCGTCGGCGAAGGGGATGAATACGACGCGGTAGCCGCTGCGCGGGCGGCGGTTCCACGACCCGTGTTCCCCGACGAACGCACCGCTGGCGAACGGCGCGGGCAGCCTCGCGCCGTCGGCGAAGGCGAGGCCCAGCGGGGCGACGTGGTTGCCGAGCGCGTAGTCCGGCTTGATGGCCTTCGCGACCAGATCGGGCCGCTGCGGTTGCGCGCGACTGTCGACGTGCGCGCCGTAATAGCTGTACGGCCAGCCGTAGAAGCCGCCTTCCTTCACCGCGGTGAGGTAGTCGGGGACGAGATCGCTGCCCAGCTCGTCGCGCTCGTTCACCACGGTCCACAAGGCGCCCGTCGTTCGCTCCCAGGCGAGCCCGTTCGGATTGCGCAGTCCCGTGGCGAAGAGTCGCTTCGCCCCGCTCTTCACGTCGACCTCCCAGATCGCCGCGCGTCCCTCCTCGGCCTGCATTCCGTTCTCGGCGACGTTGCTGTTCGAGCCCACCGTCGCGTAGAGCTTCGACCCGTCGGGGCTGGCGATGATGTTCTTGGTCCAGTGATGGTTGCGCGGGCCGGCCGGAAGGTCGGTGAGCTTCACCCCTTGCGCCGCGATGCGCGCCTCGCCCGCGACGTAGGGAAAGCGCACGATCGCGTCGCTGTTCGCGACATAGAGGTCGTTGCCGATGAGCGCGATGCCGAACGGGGAATTCAATCCCTCGAGGAAGGCGCTGCGCGTCTCCGCGACGCCATCGCCATCGGTGTCGCGCAGCAGCGTGATGCGATTCGCGCTGGGCACGGCGGCGCCCGCGCGCGCCATCACCATCTTCATCACGCGCCCCTTGAGGCCCTTGCCCTCCTCGGGACGCGGCGGCGCGTTGGTTTCGGCCACGAGCACGTCGCCGTTGGGAAGCACGTAGATCCAGCGCGGGTGCACGAGACCCGCGGCGAAAGCGTTGACCGCGGCCCCGGATGCCGCGACCGGCTTGGTTCCATCGGGCCAGGGCTTGGCCGGTGCGATGTGCACCGTCGGAAGGGCGGAGTGCTCCGGCGCCGGCAAGGTGGGATCGGGGCCCACCGTCGAGGACAATGGCAGGCGCGCCGATTCCATGCACCCGCCCACCATCGCCGCAAGCGCGAGCGATGCGAGGATCGACCCGGCGCGGCGCATCAGCTCCCCGCTCGTGGGGTGGCCGGCGATGCTTGCGGGAGTGCACATGGAGTGCTCCTTTCCTGGCTACGACTGCAGGCGCCGGATCAGCGTGTCGATCAGGTCTTCGCGCCCGTCCGGGGACTTCAGGCGATGCTGGCGCAACAGCCCCGCGAGCTGCGATTTGGCGATCGCGCGCTGGTCGGAGCGAATGAAGACTTCGGCGATGGCGCGCTGCACGCCGACGCTTCTCGCCTGCGCGAAGGAGCGCGCGAGCTCCTCGAGGATCCCGCGGTCGGAAATCGAGTGGCGGCCGAGCGTGTCGAGGGCGCGGATCTGCGCGCGCGAATCGGTCATGTGCACGATGCCCGCGGCGACCTCGCGAAGCTCGGCGGCCGTGAGCGGATGGTGGCGCAGATAGACCTGGGCCACCTGCACGTCCCTGTCGTTCGATCTGTCGAGGGCGTCCATGACCTGCGCCCTCGCGGGCGCGCTCCCGAGGCAAGCCAGTATCGCGGCATCCGCCGTCCGCGCCGGCCGCACCGCGGCGAGCGATGAGCGCTGCAGCTCGGCCGCGAGCTCGCCGCCCTCGTTGAGCGAGCACATGAGCTCGACCTCGGCGAAGCTCGCCGCATGCGATGCGAGCAGATCCGAGGCGAGGCGCATCTGCTCGGCCCGCAGCTCGGGTGGGGTGAGCCAGTTGAGCGTGAGCGCCACCTGGAGCATGCGCGAGCGCAGCTCGGCTGAGCCGGCGCCGCGGGCGAAGGCAAGGTAGCGCTCGCGCGCGGCGCGGTCGCGGGTGATCTCATCCAGGGCGCGCGCGAAGGACGGCGCCCGGCGGTCGATCTCCGGAAGGCTCGCGAGGAGCTTCTCGATGCGATCGAGCAGCGCTCGCAGCTCGGAAGTGTCGCGACGCAGCAGCCCGTGGATGAACGCGAGCTTCTCTTCCGCGGACTGGCGCTCGTCGTAGAACTGGCAGATGTCGCGCCGGTGCCCCGCCGCGGGGTCGGAATCGCGCACGCCGCTCACCGCGACCATCCGGTTGGCGGCGAATTGGCCCAGCAAGCGCGAGCTCGCGCGGCCGTTGCCGATCTCGCCGGCCGGGGCCGATCCGAAATAGCGCCCGAGGATCGCGGCCGCCGTGGGCCCCACCGGTGCGGCGCCCGAGAAGCCATAGATCACGGGCACGTTGGCGAACACGCGGCGCATGCGCTCCCGGCCGCTCTCGCCGTAGGAAGAAGAGTATTTCGTCGCGTCGGGATTGAGGCTTTCGCAGCCGAAGAGGTACACCTCCTTCAGGTGGGCGAAGAGGCCGGGGCACGAGTTGCTGCACGAGGCGCGTTCCAGCTCGTCGACCTTGAAGAAGTCGTTGTTCTCGATCTTGTCCGAGTAGAACGTCTCCCCGGCATTGAAATGCCCGGAGACGACGAGCACGTCGCACTGCACGCCGCGCCGGCACGAGCTCGCCAGCCAGTCGGGACGGCCCTTCTCCAAGAGCTCGACGAACTGGTATTGGTCCTTCGGCAGGAACTTGCGAAGGGCCTCGCGCTCGTTCGAGGAGTTGACGGTGATCGTGCACACAGTCTTCACGGCGTGCGCCGCGGGAGCGCAAAGGGACGCGGCCAACGCGAGCAAAAGGGCGGATTTCGGGACGGCATTCACGGTGAGAACCTCTTGCGGCGATTCTCATCGGGATCGCGCGAAAACTCTGCCAGCGACCTGCGCTCGCCGGGGTCGGCGGCGTCCTACAATCGGCTATCATCGCGCGTCGCCATGCAGCAACGACTTCAATGAGATACGACGAGCAGTCGATCAAGGTCCTGAAGGGTCTCGAGCCGGTGCGCGCGCGCCCGGGGATGTACACGCGCACCGACAGCCCGCTGCACATCGTCCAGGAGATGATCGACAACGCCGCCGACGAGGCGCTGGCGGGGTTCGCCAAGCGCGTATCCGTGGCGCTCTACAAGGACGGCTCGGTGAGCGTCGAGGACGACGGGCGCGGCATCCCGGTGGGACCGCACCCGGTCGAGAAGGCCTCCACCCTCGAAGTCGTCTTCACGCGCCTGCACGCGGGAGGCAAGTTCGACAAGAAAGGCGGCGGGGCCTACGCCTTCTCCGGCGGCCTGCACGGCGTGGGCGTGTCGGTCACCAACGCGCTCTCGAAGCGGCTCGAAGTGCGCGTCAAGCGAGACGGCGCGGTGCACGAGATGGCGTTCGAAGGCGGCGAGGTCGCAGCGAAGCTGAAGAAGGCCGGCACCGCCCCGCCCCGCGCCTCCGGAACCTGGGTGCGCGCGTGGCCCGACCCCAAGTATTTCGACACCGTGAAAATCCGCCGCGAGGACCTCGAGATGGTCCTGCGCGCCAAGGCGGTGCTCCTTCCCGGCCTGCGCGTGACGCTCACCGACGAGGCCTCGAAGCAGGAGCGCGAATGGCGCTACGAGGGCGGGCTCAACGCGTACCTGCAGGAACGCCTCGAGGGCGCGGACGGCTACGTGAGCCCGATCTTCGCCGGCGAGTCGTATTGCAGCGCCGGCGATACACAGTACGCCGAGGGCGAAGGCGCGGCGTGGGCGATGGCGTGGGCGGAAGCCGGCGGCGAGGGCGAGTCGTACGTGAACCTCATCCCCACGGTGCTCGGCGGGACGCACGAAGCCGGGCTGCGCAACGCCGTCTACGAGTCGATCAAGGAATTCTGCGAGCACCACGAACTGCTCACGCGCGGCGTGAGCCTGCAATCGGAAGACGCGTGGAAGCCGCTGCGATATCTCCTTTCGGCGCGCATCCTCGACCCGCAGTTCCAGGGACAGACGAAAGAGCGGCTCTCCTCGCGCGAATCGGTGAAGCTCGTCGCCTCGCGCGTGAAGGACCCGCTCGACGCGTGGCTCAACCAGAACGTCGAGGACGGCAAGCGCATCGCGCAGCTCGCCATCGCCGCGGCGATCTCGCGCCAGAAGGCCGGCAAGGTGGTCGAGAAGCG
>JBGOST010000107.1:0-7008 GCA_041476125.1 Usitatibacter sp.
AGGTGGTGTTCTATGACCGCGCGCGCGGCGAAAACCGGGAGCAGATCGCGCGGACGATCAACGAGCGCACGGGCGCCACGCTCGTGCCGCCGTTCGATCATCCCGCGGTGATCGCCGGGCAGGGCACCGCCGCGAAGGAGCTTCTCGAGGATGTGGGCCCGCTGGACCTCATGTTCGTGTGCTGCGGCGGCGCGGGCCTGCTGTCGGGGTGCGCCATCGCCGCGCACCATCTCTCCCCCGGCATCGGCATGATCGGCGTGGAGCCCGCCGCCGGCGACGACGCGGCGCGCTCGCTGCGAACGCGCACGCTGCAGCGGGTCGAGAATCCGCAGACGATCGCCGACGGCGCGCGCACCGAGTCGCTCGGCGCCATCACCTTTCCGCTCGTGCTGCGCCACGTGCAGGACATCATCACGGTGACCGATGCGCAGCTCGTCGCGGCGATGCGCTTCCTATGGGAGCGCATGAAGCTCGTCGTCGAGCCGACCGGGGCGCTCGCCACCGCCGGGGTGCTCTCGGGCGCCGTCGATGTTCGCAACCGTCGCGTGGGCATCATCCTCTCCGGCGGCAATGTCGACCTGAAGGCCATCGCTTCACTCTTCGCGTGACGCTGCCGCTCGTTGGCGCCGGCGTACCGCGGCGGGGAAACGCCGCGGTGGGCGCCTTCGGCCGAGCGCTCCTGGCGCTCCTGCGCTGGCGCGTCGAGGGCGATCTGCCCGACTTGAGGAAGTTCGTGATCGCGGTGGCGCCGCACACGTCGAACTGGGATTTCATCGTCGGCATGGCCGTCATGTTCGCGCTCGACCTGAGGCTCACGTTCATCGGCAAGCACACGCTGTTTCGCGGGCCCTTCGCGCCGGTGCTGCGCTGGATGGGCGGGATTCCCGTCGACCGGTCGAGCTCCCACGGCGTGGTCGGCGACGCGGTGCGCGCGTTCGACAGCGTGGAGCAGCGGGTGCTGGCGATCGCGCCCGAGGGAACGCGCAAGCGCGTGGAGCGCTTCAGGTCGGGCTTCATGCACATTGCCCACGGCGCTCGCGTCCCCGTGCTCCTCGCTTCACTCGACTACGCGGCGCGCTGCTTGCGGTTCGGCCCGCTCATCGAGCCCGGCGCCGATGTCGAGGCGGACGTGCGGCGCATCGAGGCTTTCTTCTCCACGGTGCGCGGAAAGAACCCGCGGTGAGGGTTAAGGCCGCGAAGAGAAAAAGGGGGAGGGTATCGGCGTAAGCAACGAACGCCGCTACCCTCCCCCTTTTTCTCTTCGCCTCTCCACGGCACTACCTTGAGCTTGAATTCCCTTGGCCGTCGTCAAACATTGCCGCGAAGTCTGGGCGTCGGATCCGTGAGAGGTAAGAATCAGCGGCGCGAAGCGATACGGCGGGCATATTCATTGTCACCGTGACCCGTACGCTCGCTCACGGCGCCGATGAATATCCCGGACCGAATCCCAATGAAGCTCATTCCTACCTCTCACGGATCGGTGCCGAAATCTCGCGACCGTGTTGAACGACCTTTTCAGGGACTACCCGGCGTCGGCGAAAGCCATGGAGCGCGGCCTTGGACCCTTGTTGGTGCCGTGATGCACCAAAGTGTGACGGTGCGACGCGCGCGCGCCGTGGCCGATGGGCATTAAGTGGTTGAATTGAATGCCGTGCGTCGTTGGCACGTTTGCTGCAATAAACAAAAACGTCGGCATCGCGCCGACGTTTCTCCTCCGAGAGCGGTTTGCCCCACCGGTATCCCCGGTGGGGCTATTTTTTCCGGCGTCAATCCGCGTACACGCCCGCCTTCTTGATGATCGGCGCCCACTTGTCGATCTCGGCCTTCAGGTGCTGCTGCAGTGCCTGCGGCGTCTGTCGCTCCGGCGGAAACGTCACGGCGCCGAGGTCCGTGTACTTCTGACGCACGGCAGGGTCCCGGAGGGCTTCCTGCATCGCCGCGACGAGCTTGTCGATCACCGGCTTGGGCGTGCCCTTCGGCGCGTACAGGCCGTGCCAGATGCCGACTTCCGCGCCCTTGAGCCCCTGCTCGTCGAGCGTCGGGACGTCGGGCAGCGAAGCCACGCGATGCATCGCGGTGAGCCCATAGACCTTCACCTTGCCGCCCTTGATCTGCCCCGTGGTGCTGGTGGTCTGGTCGCACATGAAGTCCACCTGGCCGCCGAGCAGATCGTTCATCGCAGGTCCCGTGCCCTTGTACGGCACCGTCAAGACGTCGGTCTGGATGGCGCTCATGAAAAGCATCCCGCACAGGTGCGAAGCGGCCCCGATGCCGGCGTTGGCGTACGTGACCTTGTCCTTGTTCGCCTTGATATAGGCGAGGAACTCCTTCAGGTCCTTCGCGGCCAGCGTCGGCCTGCCGATGACGGTCATCGGCACCTCGTTCACGAGGCCGATGTACTCGAAGTCGGTGAGGGGGTTGAAGCGCAGCTGCCGGTACAACGTCGGGATGGTCGCCATGCCGATGTGATGGATCAGGATGGTATAGCCGTCGGGCTTGGCGTTCTTGACCTGCTCCGGCGCCACGATGCCGCCGGCGCTGGGCCGGTTCTCGACGACGACCGTCTGGCCCATCGGTTTGGTCATGGCCTGCGCCAGCACGCGCGCCACGGTGTCCGTCGGCCCTCCCGCCGCATAGGGAACCACCATTGTGATGGTGCGGGTGGGGTAGTCCTGCGCGCCGGCCGCGAGGGCGAAGACGAGTGTAGCGCAGGCAACGAAAAGACTCTTGAGCATGAAACCTCCGGTCGTGGGGTCTTCGCGGATAACGGGGGCGAAGGAAAGGAATTGGCGCGCGGCAATTATAATCTGTTCCATCCGAACCCCCACACGCTCGTGAGCCTCCTCGCATTGCTCGTCTGCCTGCTCGCCCAGCACGCCTTTCCCGTGAAGGGCCGGCAGCCCCTGATGGCGTTCTACGGCCGCATGTGCCTGTCGGCCGCCAAGCGCCTCAATGCCGGAGACCGGAATTCGGGAATTCTCGCGTGGCTCGTGTTGATGGGCGCGATGATCGTTCCCGTGGCCGTCGTCTCCGCGGTCGCGGCGTCGATCCATACCGGGCTGCTGTGGCTCGTGAATGTCGCGCTCCTCTACGCGACGCTGCGTTTCCTCGCGACCCTGCGGACGCTGGCAGCCATCGAGAAGGCGCTCGCCGAGCACAACCCGGGCGCCGGGGCGAACCTCCTCGCCGAATGGCTCGCCGGGCCGGTCGCGACCGACGAGCCGGGTGCCATCGCCCGTCTCACCGCCGAGCAGGCGCTTCGCGAGGCGCACCACGGAACGTTCGCGCTCCTTTTCTGGTTCCTCGTGCTTCCCGGGCCCCTGGGCCTCGTGTTCTATCCGCTCGCGTTGCGCGCCGCGCAAAGCTGGGCGCACGTGGTCGAGCCCGATGAGCGCGATTTCGGATGGTTCGCGGCGCGGGCTTTCCACTACATCGACTGGATCCCGCAACGCCTCACCGCGTTCACCTTCGCGGTGGTCGGGAATTTCGAGGACGCTCTTTTCTGCTGGAAATCCCAGGCGGCGCAGTGGCTGCGCCCCGAGGAGGGCATCGTCCTCGCGAGCGGTGCCGGTGCGCTGGGTGTGCGCCTGGGAGAGCCCGTCCCGGTCGCCGACGCTTTCGTCTCCCGGCCCGCGCTCGGCTCCGGCGAGCTCGCGCGCGAGGATGCGCTGGCGAGCCTGGAAGGGCTCCTGTGGCGCGCGCTCGTCTTGTGGCTGGTCGTCTATCTTCTCGCCGCTTCGCTGCATATCGCCTAGGAGGATTTCTTGGAGCTTCGTTTCGACCGTTTCTACCGCTACCCCGACCTCACCTCGATCCTCGAGGGATTCGCGCAACGCAATCCCGGCCTCTTCGCCATCGAGAGCATCGGCAAGAGCCACGAGGGGCGCGATATCTGGGTCGTCACCGCAACCCGCGAGGCGACCGGCCCAGCGGCCGACAAGCCCGCCTTCTGGATCGACGGGAACATCCACGCGGCCGAGCTCACCGCCTCGACGGCATGTTTGTATTACCTGCACACGTTGGAGCAGGGCTACGGCAAGGACGCGCAGATCACCCGCCTCCTCGACACGCGCGTGCTCTACATCTGCCCGCGCATCAATCCCGACGGCGCGGAATGGGCGCTCGCGGACAAGCCGAAGTACATTCGCTCCTCGACGCGTCCCTATCCGTTCGACGAGGATCCCGTCGACGGGCTCACCGTCGAGGATGTCGACGGCGACGGGCGCATCCTGTCGATGCGAATTCCCGATCCCAACGGGGCGTTCAAGGCGCATCCCGACGACCCGCGCCTCATGACTCCCCGCGAGCCGGCGGAATACGGCGGCCAATACTGGCGCGTGATTCCCGAAGGCACACTCGCGAATTTCGACGGCGTCGAGATCCGCGTGAACCGCGACAAGCAGGGGATCGACCTGAACCGCAATTTCCCCTCGGGATGGCGGCAGGAGTTCGAGCAGCTCGGCGCGGGACCGTACCCGACCTCGGAGCCGGAGGTGCGCGCAGTCGTCGATTTCATCGTGAAGCATCCGAACATCGGCGCGGGCGTGAGCTTCCACACGCACAGCGGCGTGATCCTGCGGCCTTTCTCGAGCGAGGCCGACGACAACATGCCGGCCGAGGACCTGTGGCTCTACAAGCTCTTCGGCAAGAAGAGCACCGAGCTCACGGGCTACCCGAACATCTCGATCTTCCACGACTTCAAGTACCACCCGAAGCAGGTCATCACCGGCGGCTTCGACTGGATCTACGAGCACCTCGGGCAGTTCTTCTGGACCGTGGAGATCTGGGCGCCGGCGAAGGAAGCGGGGATCGAGGGCTACCACTTCATCGACTGGTATCGCGAGCACCCGGCCGAGGATGACCTGAAGCTGCTGCGCTGGAGCGATAAGGACCTGGGCGGCGAGGGCTACATCGCGTGGTATCCGTTCGACCATCCGCAGCTCGGCCGCGTCGAGCTCGGCGGCTGGAACAAGCTCGCCGTGTTTCGCAATCCGCCGGCGAAGTACATGGAGCGCGAGGTGAGGCGCTTCCCCGGCTGGCTCTCGTGGCAGGCGATGACGCTGCCCAGGCTCGAAGTGCTGAAGGCCGAAGCGCGTTCGCTGGGAGGCGATGCCTGGAAGGTGCGCCTCGCGGTCCACAACACGGGCTACCTTCCGTCCTACGTCACCAAGAGAGCGCTCGAGCGCAAGATGATGCGCGGTGTCGTCTACGAGATCTCGCTCCCGGAAGGCGCGGAGCTCATCGCCGGGAAGCATCGCACCGAGGGCGGCCAGCTCGAGGGCCGCGCCAGCAAGCCGACTCTGCAGGCGTTCCTTCCCAACCTCGAAGTGACCGGCGACCGCGGGCAGTGCGAGTGGACGGTGAAAGCCCCCGCCGGGGCGCGCATCGAGGTGGTCGCGCGTCACGACCGCGCCGGCCGCGTGGCGCAGAGAATCGTTCTCGGGTGAGCGCGGGCCCGGGAAAGTGCTAGGCTAGGTCGTCTCCGCCGCAACGGAGGTGAATCCTGTCCTCCATTCGACCTGCCGCCGTGGCAGGCTCCTTCTATCCGGGTGATCCTTCGGCGCTTGCCGCCGAAGTGGCCGCCTATCTCGCCGAGGCTTCAGCGGCCTCCGGCGCTCGCGCGCCCAAGGCGATCATCGCTCCGCACGCGGGCTACATGTACTCCGGCGCGATCGCGGGTTCGATCCACGCGCGCCTTTCCCCGTTGCGGGGCATCGTCCGCCGCGTGGTGCTCGTCGGCCCCGCCCATCGGGTCTACGTAAGCGGCGCCGCGGTGCCGTCGGCGCACGCGTTCGCTTCTCCGCTCGGCGCGGTGGCGATCGACCCGGAGGCGATCGAGGCCCTGCGCAAGCTGCCCTTCGTCGAGGTGAACGACCGGGCGCACGCGCTCGAGCACTCGCTCGAGGTCCACCTGCCTTTCCTGCAGTCGGTGCTCGGAGTGTTTGCGCTCGTTCCCGTGGTGGTGGGCGACGCCGACCCCCGGCAAATGGCGCTTCTCTTCGACACGGTGTGGGGCGGCGCGGAGACCGCGATCGTGGTGAGCTCCGACCTGTCGCACTACCATTCCTATGATTCGGCGCGCGGGCGAGACCGCGACACCGCGCGCGCGATCCTGAATCTCGAAGCGCGCCTGGTTCCCGAGGAGGCGTGCGGTGCCGCCCCGATCAACGGCCTGCTCGAAGCCGCGCGCAAGCGCCACCTTGCCGTCGAGCTCGTCGACCTGCGCAATTCGGGCGATACCGCCGGCGGCCTCGATCGCGTCGTCGGCTACGGCGCCTTCGCGTTCACCGAGCCGGGCGCGGCCCATGCATGAGACCGAGGAGCGCGGCCGCGTCCTTGTCGCGATCGCGCGCGGGGCGCTCGCGGACGGCGCCCCGCAAATCCCCTGCGAGTGGCGCGAGGAGTGGCTGCGGCAGCACGCTGCGAGCTTCGTCACCCTGAAGCTCGAGGGCGAGCTGCGCGGGTGCATCGGCTCGGTCGATCCGCATCGCCCCCTCGGTGACGATGTGGCACACAACGCGCATGCCGCGGCGTACCGCGATCCGCGTTTCCCGCCGGTGACCGCGGCCGAGCGCGATATCCTGCAGGTCGAGGTGTCGGTGCTTTCTGCGCGCTCGCGAATCGCCGCGGCAAGCGAAGGCGACGCGCTCGCCCACCTGCGGCCCGGTGTCGACGGCCTCTTCCTCCAGTTCAAGGAATTTCGCGCGACATTCCTGCCGCAGGTCTGGGACAACCTCCCCAACCCCCTCGACTTCCTCTCCGAGCTGCGGCGCAAAGCGCGGCTGCCGGCGCGCTTCTGGCATTCCGAGCTCGAGCTTTCGCGCTACACCGTGGAGAAATACCGGTGACGGCGCGCATTCCCGAGGAATTCGAAGGCCCGCTGCATCCGGGCCGCTGGTGGCACCGCCTGGAAGACGGACGCGTGCAATGCGATCTCTGCCCGCGCTATTGCCGGCTGCACGAGGGCCAGCGCGGCGCCTGCTTCGTGCGCCAGCGCCTGAACGATCA
>JBGOST010000108.1:0-7004 GCA_041476125.1 Usitatibacter sp.
CCAGGGCGTCACGGTGGAGAAGGGCTCCTCTGCCTTCCTGCAGGTGCTCGCCTTTTTCTCGCCCGACGGCCGCTACGACGACCTGTACACGTCGAACTACGTGACGCTCAACGTCCTGGACCACCTGAAGCGCGTGCCGGGCACCACCAACGTGCAGATCTTCGGCGCCAAGGACTACGCCATGCGCATCTGGGTGAAGCCCGACCGGCTGAGCCAGCTGAAGCTCACCCCCAACGACCTGATCCGCGCGATCAACGAGCAGAACGCGCAGTTCGCCGCGGGCAAGGTGGGCGAGCCACCCACCGGCGGCGCCCAGGAGCTCGTCTACACCGTGACCACCAAGGGACGCCTCTCGGAGCCGAAGGAATTCGAGAACATCATCATCCGCTCGAATTCCGACGGTTCGCGGCTGCGGCTCGCCGACGTCGCGCGCGTCGAGCTCGCCTCGCGCGACTACGGCTTCATGGGACGGGTCAACAACCGTTCCGCGACCCTCATCGGCGTCTTCCTGCAACCGAACGCCAACGCGCTCGACGTCGCCAAGGACGTCAACGCCACGATGGCGCGCCTCGCCGAGCGCTTCCCGTCGGGGATCAAGCAGGAGGTGGTGTACGACACCACGCGCTTCGTCGAAGTCTCGATCCGCGAGGTGATGATCACGCTGGGCGAGGCGATGCTGCTCGTCTTCCTCGTGGTCTACCTCTTCCTGCAGAACTGGCGCGCGACGCTGATCCCCTTCGCCGCGGTGCCCGTGTCCCTGCTGGGCACGTTCGCGGGCCTGCTGGCGCTCGGTTACTCGATCAACACGCTCACCCTCTTCGGCATGGTCCTCGCGATCGGCATCGTGGTGGACGACGCGATCGTGGTCCTCGAAAACGTCGAGCGCATCATGCACGAGGAGCAAGTCGATGCGCGCCAGGCCGCGATCAAGGCGATGAAGGAGGTGACGAGCCCGATCATCGCCATCGTGCTGGTGCTGTGCGCGGTGTTCATCCCGATCGCCTTCCTCGGCGGCCTCACCGGAGAGCTCTACCGCCAGTTCGCGGTGACGATCTCGATCGCCGTGGTGCTCTCCGGCATCGTCGCCCTCACGTTGACGCCCGCGCTCTCGGTCATCATCCTCAAGCGCGAGCACAAGCAGCCGGGGCGCTTCTTCCGGTGGTTCAACCGCTGGTTCGCGCGCACCACGGACCGCTACGAGAACGGCGTGGCGTGGATGGTGCGCCGGGGCGCCATCGCATCCGTGCTCTTCGTGATCATGGTCGTGGTTGCCGTCGGCCTGTGGCGCTCCACGCCCGGCTCGCTCGTGCCCGAAGAGGACCAGGGCTTCTACATCGCGGTGGTGCTGCTGCCCGACGGCTCGTCGCTCGAGCGCACCGACCAGATGGTGCAGAAGGTGGTCGCCGCGGTGAAGGAGAACTCGAACATCGAGAACGCGGTCGCGTTCACGGGCTTCGATTTCATCGGCGGCGGCACGTTCCGCAACAACGCGGCCACCATCTTCGTCACCTTCAAGCACTGGGACGAGCGCAAAGTGCCTGCGCAGGCGCTGGTGGGCGAGTTCTTCGGCCGCACGATGGGCTTCAAGGAAGGGCTCGCGATCGCCTTCAACGCGCCCGCGATCTTCGCGCTCGGCGCCACCGGTGGCTTCGAGATGCACCTGCAGAGCCGCGGCGACGGCGGCGCCAGGCGCCTTGCGGAGGTCTCGCAGATGTTCATCGGACGGGCGATGCAGGAGCCGGGCATCGCGCAGGCGCAGATGTTCTGGCGCCCGAATGTGCCGCAGCTCTACGTCGACGTCGACCGCGAAAAGGCGAAGTCTCTCGGCGTGCCTGTCGACGAGGTCTTCAACGCGCTCGCCGCGACCCTCGGCACCTACTACGTGAACGACTTCAACAAGTACGGGCGCACCTGGCAGGTGTTGATGTCCTCCGAGGCGCGCTACCGCAAGCGCCCCGAGGACGTGGGCAACATCTACGTGCGCAGCGAGCGCGGCGAGATGGTGCCGGTGCGCGCGCTCGCCAACATCCGCTACGTGAGCGGCCCCGACACGCTGGAGCGTTTCAACAACCTGCCCTCGGTCACCATCCTCGGCAGCGGCGCTCCCGGCGTGAGCACGGGCCAGGCGCTGGAGAAGATCGAGAAGGTCGCGAAGGAAGTGCTGCCGTCGGACTTCAGCTTCGACTGGAGCGGGGCCTCCTACCAGGAAAAGAGCTCCGGCGGTACCTCGCTCATCGCGCTCGTCGCGGGCGCGCTGATGGCGTTCCTCATCCTCGCCGCGCAATACGAGCGCTGGTCGCTGCCGCTTTCGGTGATGCTGGCGCTCCCGTTCGGCACCTTCGGCGCGCTTGCCGCGATCTGGATCAACAACCTCTTGCTGGTGCCGCTCCTGGGCCGGGGCCCGCTCACCAACGACGTGTACTTCCAGATCGGACTGGTGACCCTCCTCGGGCTCGCCGCGAAAAACGCGATCCTGATCGTGGAGTTCGCGTTGATGAAGAGCCAGGAAGGGCTTTGCGTTTCGGCGGCCGCGGTCGAGGCGGCGCGGCTTCGCTTCCGCCCCATCCTCATGACCTCGCTTGCGTTCATCCTCGGCGTGTCGCCGCTCGCGTTCTCCAGCGGCGCGGGGGCCGGCGCGCGCCATTCGGTGGGCACGGGCGTCATGGGCGGCATGCTCGCGGCGACCTTCCTCGCGATCTTCTTCGTGCCGTTCTTCTTCAAGTTGATCATGGAGCGGCGCTTCGGCGAGCCGCGCACGAGCGAGGAGCTGAAGCGCGAGGCGACGCACCATCGTGAAATGCACGCGCGCCCGGCGGCCCTCGACAGCGTGCGCGTCACGCCGCGAACGGAGAGTTCCCGATGACCAAGCGAATTTCTCCCACCCCTGCTACCCCCTCTGCCTTGGGAGAGGGTCGGGGTGAGGGTAACGGCCGGGGAGAGGGTGGACCCATCGTCGCGATCGTGATCGTTCTGGTTGCGCTTCTCGCGATGCTCCTTCAGGGCTGCACCGTCGGTCCGGACTTCAAGCGTCCCGAAGTCGACCTCCCGGCCAACTTCGGCGTCACCCAGACGCCCGCGCCGGCGCCCGAGCGCTGGTGGGCGGTGTTCCAGGATCCGGTGCTCGATCGCCTCGTCGACGAAGCGCTCGCCGCGAACCGCGACCTGCGCGCCGCCGCCCAGCGCATCGAGCAGGCGCGGGCGCAGGTGGCCATCGCGCGCTCCGACATTTGGCCCGATGCGGGAGTCAACGCAAGCTCGTCCCGGGAGCGCGCCTCCCAGAAGACCTCGATCCCGCTGCCGCCCGACGCGATCGTCACGAACGATCACCGCCTGGTGCTGCGCTTTTCCTGGGAGCTGGATTTCTGGGGCAAGTATCGCCGCGCGACGGAGGCTGCGCGCGCCGAGCTCGTGGCGAGCGAAGCGGGACGCGACGCCGTACGCGCTTCCCTCATCGCCGACGTCGTGCGCGGCTATTTCGCCTTGCAGGCGCTCGACCGGCGCCTGGATATCACCGAGCGCACGCTCCTCGGGCGCGACAAGGCGCTGGAGCTGCAGAAACTGCGCTTCGACGCGGGCGTGGTTTCCGAGCTGGAGTATCGCCAGGTCGAATCCGACTTGCGCGCCACACAGGCGTTGATCCCGATGATCCGCCTCGCGCGCGCGCGGCAGGAAGGCGCGCTTGCCGTGCTCTTCGGCCGCAGCCCGCGCGAAGTCTACGAGGCGCGCGTCGATCGCGGCGTGGCGTACACCCCCACGGGCGTCGAGGTCCCCGCGGGCCTGCCGTCGGACCTGCTGCTGCGCCGGCCCGACTTGCGCGAGGCCGAAGCGCGCCTGCACGCCGCCAATGCGCGCATCGGCGTGGCACGCGCCGCGTACTTTCCCTCGATCCAGCTCACCGGCTACTACGGCGGCGAGAGCCAATCGCTCGGCGATCTCTTCAGCGGGCCCGCGCGCACCTGGAACGTGGCCGCGGGCCTCCTGCAGCCGCTCTGGGCCTCGGGAGCGATCCGCGGCGGGGAGTCGCTCGCGGATGCGCGCACGAGCGAGGCGGCGGAGATGTACCAGAAGGCGGTGGCGAACGCGTTCCGCGAAGTGCGCGACGCGATCGCGGCGCAATCCAACCTGCGCGAGGCTTTCGGCGCGCAGCAGGAACGCGAGCGTTCGTTGAGCCGCGCGCTCGACCTCGCCAAGCTTCGCTACGACAACGGCGCGACGAGCCTCTTCGAGGTTCTCGAGACCGAGCGCCAGCTCCTCGTCGCGCGCCTGGACGCCGTCGACGCCGAAAGGGACCGGCGCAACGCGATCGTCGAGCTCTACCTCGCCTTGGGGAGCTAGCCGCGCCCCTCGCGCGTTTTTCTTCGCAGGGGTAACCTCTTCGCCCATGAAGGCCAAGGCCGCGTTTATCCAGGACTTGCGGCGCATGCTCCTGGCGTTGCACAAGGCGCTGCTCGACGCGCAGCGCATCCGCTACGAGCGCGAGCACGGCCGCATCGAGTCGAGCCAGGCGTTCCTCGGAGTGGTGCTCGAGCATCCGGGCTTCGCCTGGCTGCGATCGATGTCGGCGTTGATCGCGCGCCTCGACGAGTGGATGGAGGAGGGCGAGGCGGCCTCCCCCGAGGATTTCGAGGAGATGATCGCGGCGTTGCGTTCGCTCATCCAGACCGAGAGCCCGCACGCCGACTTCAGCGAGCGCTACTGGGAAATCGTCAACGACGTTCCCGAAGTGCTCGTCGAGCACGTGCAGCTCTGGCGCCACATCGACAAACGCTAGAATCCGGCGCTTGGACAAGCCTGCCGAGCGCTGGGACATCTTCTGCCGGGTCGTCGACAACTACGGCGACGTGGCGGTCTCGTGGCGCCTCGCCCGCCAGCTCGCGCGCGAGCACGGCAAGCGCGTGCGGCTGTGGCTGGACGACCTCACCGTGCTCGCCAAGCTGCGCCCGGAGATCGACCCCGCCTACGACCTGCAGCGGCTCGACCAGGTCGAGGTCGCGCGCATTGGCGAGCCCTTCGCGGTCGACGCGGTCGCCGATGTCGTGGTGGAGACGTTCGGATGCGACCCGCCCGAGAGCTACGTCCAGGCGATGGCCTCGCGCGCGAGCAAGCCGCGCTGGATCAACCTCGAGTACCTGAGCGCCGAGGAATGGGTGGAGGGAAGCCACGCGCTGCCTTCGCCCAACCCGCGCCTGCCGCTGGTGAAGCACTTCTTCTTCCCCGGGTTCACCGCGAAGACGGGCGGGCTCCTGCGCGAAGAGAGCCTGCTGCGCCGCCGCGACGAATTCCAGGGCGACGCCGGCGCCCAGGCGGCATTCTGGACTTCGCTCGTCGGCGCCGCGCCTCCCGAGGGAGCGCTCAAGGTGAGCCTCTTCAACTACGCCGGCGCGCCGGTCGAAAGCCTGGTGCGGGGGATGGGCCATTCGGGGCCCGTGTGGGTCGTCGCACCCGAGGGCATCGCCGCGACGGCGCTGGCGCGCTGGGAGAACCGCGTGCGCGAATCGGTGTGCGCCTTCACGGTCCCGTTCCTCGCGCAGGACCGCTACGACCTCCTGCTGTGGGCATGCGATGTGAATTTCGTGCGCGGCGAGGATTCGTTCGTGCGCGCGCAGTGGGCGGCGCGACCTTTCGTGTGGCATGTCTATCCCCAGGACGACGGCGCGCACTGGGTGAAGCTCGCGGCGTTCCTCGCGCGCTACACCGCGAGGCTGGACCGCTCGCACGCCGCCGCCGTGACCGCGATGTGGGAAGCCTGGAACCAGCGCGGCGATTCCCCGTCGGTGGAGAAGGCGAGCCTCGGCGAAGCGTGGGCCGGGTTCATCAGCAAGCGCGAGGCGCTGGAGGCGCATGCCAGGCAGTGGTGCGCGGGCCTGGCGCGGAGGCGCGACCTCGCCGCCGAACTGGTCGATTTCACCGACAACGTGCTAAAATAACAGGCTTTTTACGACACTTTCGCAGCGGGAACGGCGTTGGAGCGGACAGCTAGGCTGCCGCTCAACGCCAGCGAACACGCCCGAGGGCATCGGGCACAATCTATCGGACGGATTCATGAAAATCGCTCAGGAATTGCGCAGCGGCAACGTGATCATGGTGGGCAAGGACCCCATGGTCGTGCTGAAGGCCGAGTACAACAAGGGTGGCCGCAACTCCGCCACCATGAAGATGAAGATGAAGAACCTTCTTTCGGGCAACAACACGGAGACCGTGTACAAGGCCGACGAGAGGTTCGAGCTGGTCATGCTGGAGAAGAAAGAGGTGACGTATTCGTACTTCGCCGATCCCATGTACGTCTTCATGGACAGCGACTACAACCAGATCGACATCGAGAAGGAGAGCATCGGAGATGCGATCAACTATCTCGAGGACGGCATGTCCGGCGAGGCGGTGTTCTACAACGGCCGCGCGATCTCCTTCGAGCTGCCGACCACCGTGGTGCGCGAGGTGACCTACACCGAGCCCGCGGTGCGCGGCGACACGTCGGGCAAGGTGTTGAAGCCCGCCAAGCTCGCGACCGGCTTCGAGGTCCAGGTGCCCGCCTTCTGCGCCACCGGCGACAGGATCGAGATCGACACGCGCACGCACGAGTACAAGAGACGCGTCGCGGCCTGAATGCGCATCCATAAGATCGCCGCCATCGGCGGCGACGGCATCGGACCCGAAGTCATCGCGGCGGGCCTCGAGGTTCTCGAGACGCTGTCGGCCTCCGACGGCGGCTTCCGCTTCGAGGTCGAGCAGTTTGCATGGAGCTCCGAGTTCTACGCGAAGCACGGTCACTACATCCCGCCCGACGGCCTGGAGAAGCTGAAGACCTTCGAGGCGATCTTCTTCGGCGCGGTCGGCAGCCAATCGGTGCCCGACCACGTGTCGCTGTGGGGATTGCGCCTGCCGATCTGCCAGGGCTTCGACCAGTACGCCAACGTGCGGCCCGCGCGCGTGCTGCCGGGCGTGAAAAGCCCGCTCGCCAACGGGAAGGACATCGACTGGGTGGTGGTCCGCGAGAATTCCGAGGG
>JBGOST010000109.1:0-7000 GCA_041476125.1 Usitatibacter sp.
CGCCGAAGACGGGGCAAGCCTGGATCGCGGCGTTGAGCATCCCGGGGAGCTTGAGATCGATGGCGTAGACCTTGCGGCCATCGAGCTTGTCCGCCGTATCGAGCCGCATCATCGGCTTGCCGGCGATCTTCCAATCCTTCGGGTCCTTGAGCTTGATGCTCTTGGGGTCGGGCGCAGTGAGCTGTGCCGCGGCGGCCGCGACCTTGCCGTAGCTGGTCGTGCGATTGGAGGCCGCGTGCGTGATGACGCCGTTGGAGACGGCGAGCTCGCCCACCGGGACTTTCCATTCGTCTGCGGCCGCCTGCAGGAGCATCTGGCGCGCCGCGGCGCCGCCGCGGCGAATGTAGTCCTGCGAGGTGCGGATGCCGCGGCTTCCGGTCGTGCTCATCGCGCCCCACACGCGCTTGCGCGCGAGGTTCTGACCGGCGGTGATGAAGTCGAGGCGGATCTTGCTCCAGTCGCACTCGAGCTCCTCGACCACGAGCTGCGCGAGCCCGGTGTGCGTCCCCTGCCCCATCTCGGACTTGGCGATGCGAATGACGCACGTGTCGTCGGGATTCACGACGACCCAGGCGTTGACTTCGGCGCCGTCCGCGGCGTCGGCCGCCTGCGCGGCACGCGGGCCGAGCGGGAAGCGTAGGCACAATGCGAGACCGCCGCTCGCCGCGGCGGCGGAGTGGAGGATGAACTTGCGGCGCGAAAGGCTCGGCGTGGAGGTCGGACTCTTCATAGTCGTCTCCTCCTAGGCCTTGGCGGCCGTCTCGGCCGCAAGGTGGACGGCGGCGCGAATGCGCTGGTAGGTGCCGCAGCGGCACACGTTGGTCATCGCGGCGTCGATGTCCTGATCGGTCGGGCGCGGCTTGGCCGCGAGGAGCGCGGCGGCGGCCATGATCTGCCCCGACTGGCAATAGCCGCATTGCGGCACGTCGAGCGCCGCCCACGCCTTCTGTACGGCGTGCGTCGCGTTGGGCGCGAGGCCCTCGATGGTGACGATGCGGTCGGACGCCTTCAGGCTTCCGACCGGCAGCGCGCACGAGCGCTGCACCTTGCCGTTCAGGTGCACCGAGCAGGCGCCGCATTGCGCGATGCCGCACCCGTACTTGGTGCCGGTCAGCCCGACCTGCTCGCGCAGGACCCAGAGGAGCGGGGTATCGGGCTCGACCTGCACATCGCGAACCTTGCCGTTGATGTTCAGCTTTGCCAAGGGAAACCTCCTCGGGAAGCGTTCAGGCCTTTAGCGGCGCGTTCTTCACCTCGCGCCGCAGCACCTTGCCAACATTGGTCTTGGGCAATTCCTTCCAGAACTCGACGATTTTCGGAATCTTGTAGCCGGTCAGCTGCTTCCTGCAGTGCTCGATCACCTGCTCCTTGGTGAGCGCGGGGTCCCGGCGCACGATCACCGCGCGGACGATTTCCCCGGAATGCTCGTCCGGGGCGGCGACGGCGCAGACCTCGAGGACGCCCGGCATCATCGCGATCACGTCCTCGACCTCGTTGGGATACACGTTGAAGCCCGACACCAGGATCATGTCCTTCTTGCGGTCCACAATCTTCACGTAACCGTCGGGCGTCATGAGGCCGATGTCGCCGGTACGGAACGCGCCGTCGGCGGTCATCACCTTCGCGGTCTCGTCCGGGCGGTTCCAGTAGCCCTTCATCACCTGCGGTCCGGAGATGCAGATCTCGCCGGTTTCGCCCAACGGCAAGATGCGCGCGTCGTCATCGCGGATGGTGATGACCGTCGAGGGCATCGGCAGCCCCGCGGTGCCGTTGTACTCGAAGCCGTCGACCAGCGGGTTCGCGCACGCGCCCGGGGAAGTCTCGGTGAGGCCGTAGGCCTCGAGCAACGGATGCCCGGTGATCTTCTTCCAGCGCTCGGCCACGGCGCGCTGCACCGCCATGCCTCCGCCCAGCGAGAGCTTGAGGGCCGAGAAGTCGAGCTCAGCGAAGCCCGGCGTATTCATGAGCGCGCTGAACAGCGTATTGACCCCGGACATGGAGGTGAACCGGTACTTGGCGAGCTCCTTCACGAAGTTCGGCATGTCGCGGGGGTTGGTGATCAGCACGTTGCGCGCGCCGATCTTCATGTTGGTGAGGCAGCTGCCGGTGAGCGCGAAGATGTGGTACAGCGGCAGCGCCGTGATCACCACTTCGCCGCCTTCGCGCAGCGAGCTGCCGATCCACGCGGAAGTCTGCTGGAGGTTGGAGACGATGTTGCCGTGGGTGAGCATCGCTCCCTTGGACACGCCCGTCGTCCCGCCGGTGTATTGCAGGAATGCGATGTCGTCGTGGGTAAGCGGCGGCTCGGTGAGCGTATGGCGCGCGCCTTCGGAAAGGGCCGCTTTGAGAGTCGTGGTTTCCGGGATGTTCCAGGGCGGCACGAGCTTCTTCTTGTGCTTCACGACGTAGTTCGCGAGGAGCGACTTCGGGAACCCGAGCATGTCGCCCAGCTGCGAGGTCACGACCTTGCGGATCTTCGTCTTCCCGATCACCTCCTCGAGCGTCTTGGCGAAATTCTCCAGGATCACGATCGCCTGCGCCCCGGAATCGTTCAGCTGGTGCTCGAGCTCGCGCGGCGTGTAGAGGGGGTTGCAGTTCACGACGGTAAACCCGGCGCGCAGGGCGCCGAAGAGCACCACCGGGTATTGCAGCAGGTTGGGCATCATGATCGCCACGCGGTCGCCCTTCTGCAGGCCGGCGACGTTCTGCAGCCAGCTGCCGAAATGGCGCGACAGGCGATCGAGTTCCGTGTAGCTGATGGTGGCGTCCATGTTGGTGAACGCCGGCTGTGAAGCGAACTTCTTGCAGCTTCGCTCGAGGATCTCGCGGATGTTGGCGAACTCGTGGATGTTCGCTTCGGCGGGAACGCCGGGGGGATACGACTTGAGCCAGATCTTCTCCACCGTTCCGGGTTCCATTATCGTCGCCATGGGCGGGTCCTCTGCGGGAATGAGGAAGTGTAACCTGAGAGCCACGACGAACAAACGGCGCGCGAACGGCTCCCGCTGCGCGAACATCAATGACTTCGGAGGTACCCATGGCCACACGCAAGAAGGCTTCCCACAGCAGCTATTCCACTGCGGCGAACGATGCCGGCAAGGCCGTTTCCGCGTCGGCGCAGAAGATCTGGCTCGCCGGGCTGGGCGCGTTCGAACGCGCCAAGGCCGAGGGTCCCAGGATGTTCGACACCCTGGTCGAGCAGGGCAGGAGCCTGGGCGGCAAGGCGCGCAAAGCCGCCGATCAGGCCCTGAAATCGATGGGCAGAGGAACCAGCGACGCGGCCGGGCGCTTCGACAAGCTCGAGCAGGTGTTCGAGGATCGCGTGTCGAAATCCCTGCAACGGCTGGGCGTTCTCACGCGCGGCGAGCTGAGCGAGCTGTCCAAGCAGGTGCGCCAGCTCACCAACGACGTGCGCAAGCTCACGGCAAAGTCGAAGGCGAAGTCCCGGCCGGCGAAGCGCAAGGCCAAGGGGACCTCGGCCAAGCGTCGCAAGCCCGGCGCCCGCAAGGCCTGACACGCCAGGGGGCTTCTACTCGCGAGTGACGCGTTCCACCAGCTTGATGTAGGCCTTCATCGCGTCCTCCGAAGAAATCCCCTTGAGCTTCGCCCACGCCTCGTACTTGGCGCGATTCACGAAATCGGTGAAGCCCGGCTTGTCGCCCTGCACGTCGCCCTCGGTCGCCTGCTTGTAGCTCGCGTAGAGCTTGAGCTTCAGGTCGTTGCCGGGATCCTTCTTCGCCTTGAGCACCGCGGCCGCGGCCGCTTCGAACTGCTTCTTCAGGTCGGCCATCTTTCCGTCTCCCGGGATTGGTCTTCGAGCCTTGGTGTAAATTACCACGCCATGGCGATCGCACAGCGCGAGCGCATCTCCGGCGTCGACACCGCCTGGCTGCGCATGGACCAGCCCACGAACCTGATGATGATCGTGGGCGTGATGATGCTCGAGCGCAAAGTCAGCGTTCGCGACGTGAGGCGCGTCATCAGCGCGCGCTTCCTCGCCTACCGGCGCTTTCGCTGCCGCGCGGTGCAGGATGCCGCGGGCGCCTGGTGGGAGAGTAGCGAGGGGGTCGACCTCCACGCGCACGTCCAACGCGTGCGGCTCCCCGGGGCCGCCGGCAAGGAAGAGCTCGAGGCGCTGGTGAGCGAGCTCGCCTCCACGCCGCTCGATCCGGGCCGGCCGCTGTGGCAGTTCCACCTCGTGGAAAACTACGCCGGGGGAAGCGCCCTCATCACGCGCATTCACCATTGCTACGCCGACGGCATCGCGCTGATCCAGGTGTTGCTGTCGATGACCCATGCGACCGCCGCGGGCAGCCTCGCGATGCAGCCCGAGTCGGTCGAGCCCGACGCGCTCGGAGAAGCCGATTTCTGGGCGCAGATCCTCAAGCCCGTCACCGGGGCGCTCGGCGGGGCGAAGCAGCTCGGCAAGGACCTTCTCGAGCAGGGGCGTTTCCTCGCCGCCAATCCCGGCATGGCATCCGATGCGCTCCAGGGCGTGGCGATCAAGGGCAGGGACATCGCCGGCGAAGTGGCGAAGCTCCTCCTGATGGGAAGCGATGCGGCAACGCGCTTCAAGGGCGAGCTGGGGACACGCAAGACCGTGGCCTGGGCCGATCCCCTGCCGTTGAACGAGGTGAAGATCGTCGGCAAGGCGCTGGGATGCTCGATCAACGACGTGCTGTTGTCGATGGCCGCCGGTGCGTTGCGCGACTACCTCATCGAAAACGGCGATCGGGTCGACAACCTGGAGATACGCGCCATCGTTCCGGTAAACCTGCGCCCCGTCGAGCACGGCAAGAACCTCGGCAACCATTTCGGCCTGGTGTTCCTCGAATTGCCCATCGGGATGGAGCACCCCCTCGAACGCCTCTACGAGGTCCGCCGCCGCATGTTGGCGCTCAAGGGCTCGTACCAGCCGGTCATCGCCCTGGCACTCCTCAGCACCGTCGGCTACGGGCCGCGCGCGCTCCAGGAGCAGGTGACCCATTTGCTCGGCGCCAACGCGAGCGCGGTCATGACCAACGTCCCGGGACCGCAGCATCCCCTCTACCTCGCAGGCGGTCGCATCGTGGAGCAGGATTTCTGGGTGCCGCAGTCCGGCGGCATCGGCATGGGGGTGTCGATCCTCTCGTACGACGGGCGCATCCAGTTCGGCGTGATCACCGACGCGGGCCTGGTCCCGGACCCGGATCGAATCGTCGGGCGCTTCGGCGACGAATTCGACAAGCTCATGTGGCTCACGCTCATGAGCCCGTGGGTCGAAGATGCCGTGCAGCCCGCGGCGAAGAAGCCCAAGGGCAAAGCGCGCAGGAAGGCCGCCGCGATCCCCGCCGCCGATCCTTCGCCGCCGGTTCCGAAGCGCTTCAGGAACCTCTGAGCGCGGCGATCGCGTCCATCTCGACGAGGTAACCGTAGTGCAGCTGCGCGACCGGCACGACGGTTCGGGCCGGCTTGTGCGCGCCCAGCTTCTCCGCGTAAATCGCATTGAACGCGGGCCAGTGCGCCACGTCGGCGATATACACGGTCGCCTTCACGATCGATTCGGCGCCGCTTCCCGAGGCTTCGAGAATGGCGATGACGTTGTCGATCACGCGCCGCGCCTGATCCTCGAAGCTCACGAGACGGCGCTCCGGATCGCCGGGAACGATCGGTAGCTGTCCCGCGACGTAGACCAGGCCGGCGTGGATCACGGCCTGCGAATAGTGTCCGCGCGCGCTCGGCGCATCGAGTGTCGACACCGTCTTCATGGGCAAATCCTCCTGTGTTGTCGCGCGGCGACAGGCCATCTCGTTGTTTCCGCTTCGATTCGCCTGACGGTGCGCGCAAGTGCGTCTCTCGTCCCCGACACATTCGTTCTCGAGCGAGAAGTAAAACTTTCACGAAAACAGTCGCTTGGTCCGATGGCATCGAAATTGCCTTGCGCCGCTGGGGACTCGAAACCCCGAAGGGGAGACAAAACAATGAAACAACTCGCGATAGCGGCCGCGAAGGTTTTCGCGCGGACGCTCGATTCCCTGTGGCAAGCGCTGGTTCTCGTTGCATTCCTCTTCGCGGCGTCGCCGCTCCACGCCGCGAACTATACCGACCTCTGGTGGAACAAGGACGAGTCGGGATGGGGCGTCACCCTCGCCCATCACAACGACCAGATCTTCGGCATCTGGTACGTCTACGACACCGATGCGAAGCCCTACTGGGTATGGATGTCGGGCGGCAAATTCCTCGACGCGAGGACCTTCGTGGGCGATGTCTATCGATCGATCGGCCCCAGCTACCGCGAGGAGCCGTTTCGCCCGGACCGCGTGTCGCGCATTTCGATCGGCACGGCGCGGCTCGTGTTCGACGCCGACGAGACCACCGCGACGATGACCTACACCCTGACGGGCACGACCGTCACCAAGCGCGTGACGCGCCTTCCCTTTGGCAGCGCGCCCGCCAGCTACCCGGACGATCGCAGCGACCTGTGGTGGAACCCGGACGAGTCCGGGTGGGGCCTCGCGTTGAGTCACCACGGCAACAACATTTTCGGGGTCTGGTACACCTACGACGACAATGGCCGGCCGTTGTGGATGACGCTGCCGGGCGGGCGCTTCACCGACGACAATACCTTTACGGGGGCGCTCTTCGTCTCGACGCAGGGTTCGCCTTACACCGGCAAGTTCGAAGCGGCGAACACGCGCCAGGAAGAAGTCGGCATGGCGACGATCCGCTTCTCGGGCAACGAGGGAGAGTTCACCAGCACCGTGCGCGGCCACTCGCAGACCCGGCGCATCGTGCGCCTGGGCTTCGGAGCCGCGAACCCGGCCAACCAGCGCCCCAAGGTCGCCCTCGAAGTCAGCGGCGCGGCGAATGCCGTCGCTCCGGCAACACTCACGCTCAAGGCGAACGCATCCGATGCGGACGGAAGCATCGCGAAAGTGGTGTTCTTCAACGGCTGCGACCGCCTCGGCGAGGCGACCGCGGCGCCGTACCGGATCGTGGTCGCCAACCTGTCGGCGGGCAG